>NZ_BAGK01000243.1 GCF_000308795.1 Nocardia thailandica NBRC 100428
CGCGAGCGCGGGCCCGTCGGCGCCCGCGCAGTGCGGCAGGCAGTCGACCCGATCCGGGGCGGGCGCCGCGGGGGCGGTGCCGCGCAGGGCGAACGCGGCGACGATGGCGCCCGCGAGCAGCAGTGCGACGCACCAGCGCATGGCGGTGTCGAAACCCACCCCGAACCGCGCCGGGTCGGCGAACGCCCCCGACAGTCCCGCCAGGCCGGGCAGGGCGGCGACGGCGAGCAGCTGCGCCGTGCGCGCCACCGCGTTGTTCACCCCCGAGGCGATCCCGGCCTCGGTCTCGGGGACCGCCCCGAGGACCGCGCCGGTCAGCGGGGCGACCAGGACGGCGAGGCCGAGACCGAAGATCGTCACCCCGGGCAGGACATCGGTGAGGTAGTCCGCGTCCGGCCCGACCCGCTGGAGCGCGAACACGCCCGCCGCGGCCGCCAGCGGCCCCGCGGTCAGGGGGACGCGGGCCCCGTGCCGCTGCGCCCAGCGACCGGCAGGCGCGGACAGCACGAGCATGAGCACCGTGACCGGCAGGCTCGCGGCGCCCGCCGCGGTCGGCGAATAGCCCGCCACCAGTTGCAGTTGCAACACCAGCAGGAAGAAGACCCCGCCGAGAGCCGCGTAGACGAACAGGGTCACCACATTGGCGGCGGTGAACACCCGTGAGGCGAACAGCGACAGCGGCACCAGCGGATTCGGGCTCCGCCACTCCACCACCGCGAACAGCGCCAGCCCGAACACGCCCGCCACCACGAACGGCGGACGCGCGTCGATGAGCCCGTAGGTGAGCGCGCCGAGCGCGAGGGCGACCACCGCCGCGCCCGGCACGTCGATGCGCCGCGCCGCGCCCGGGTCGCGGCTCTCGGGCACCCAGCGCAGTGCCACGGCGACCACCGCCAGCGCCAGCGGCACGTTGAGCAGGAACACCGAGCGCCACCCCGCCAGCTGGATCAGTCCGCCGCCGACCAGCGGGCCCACCGCGCCGGCGACCCCGCCGAGGCCCGACCACAGCCCGATCGCCGCGCCCTGATCCCGCTTGTCGATCGAGGCCGACAGCAGCGCCAGGCTCCCCGGCGTCAGCAGCGCGCCCGCGACGCCCTGCAGCAGTCGCGCGCCGACCAGCAGGCCGACGGTCGTCGCCAGCGCGCACAGCAGCGAGGTCGCGACGAAGCCCAGCGCGCCCC
>NZ_BAGK01000242.1 GCF_000308795.1 Nocardia thailandica NBRC 100428
GCCGGGCGGCGGGGGCGGGCGACACCGCGGCCCCGGAGGTGACGACGGCCGCCGGGTGACCTGCGCGGGGACCGGCCCGCGGCGGCCGGTCCCACGGCCGCGTCCACATTGACACCCCGTCTCGACCGGTGAGAATGTTGGGGCCTTGTCTGTATCTCCGCGTATCGGTCAGCTTTCTAGGGGGGGCACCTCGATGACAACTCTGGCCTCCGGACTCTTCATCGACTGGGAAGAGCTCACGGGGCAGTCCAAGTTCGTCGTCGATCTGGTCACCTTCCCGATCTTCAGCGCGCTGGCGGGCTGGCTGACGAACTGGACCGGCGTGCTCATGCTGTTCTGGCCCGTCCAGTTCAAGGGCTTCCACGTCCCCGGCCTGCAGGTCCTCTACCCGTACTTCCCGCGCCGGGTGCAGGTGCTGCCCACCTTCTCCGGCGACGGCCGCAGGCTCGGCTTCCAGGGCTTCATCCCGGCCCGGGCCGAGAAGATGGCCAGCATCTGCGTCGACAAGGCGCTGATGCGGATCGGCAGTCCGCGCGACTTCATCCACGAGCTCGACCTGGACGGCATCGGCGACTACCTGGCCGAGCACGCGCGCGATCAGGTGCCGACGATCGTCGACGAGATCATGTACCGGGACAACCCCGACCTGTGGCGGTCGCTGCCCCGGCAGGTCAAGCAGGCCGTCTACCAGCGGGTGGAGCGGCAGCTGCCGACGCTGGGCAGGCGCGCCTTCGCCAGTCTCGGCGACAACATCGACCAGATCCTCGACGTCAAGAACTTCGTCATCCGGTACCTGGAGAAGAACCCGGAGATCCTCAAGGACCTGACCACCACGATCGCCGCGCCGGAGCTGAAGTTCATGGTCCGCGTCGGCCTGCTCGGCGCGCCCTTCGGCCTGCTGCTGGCGCTCTACCTGCACGTGCACGACCGGATCCCGGTGTGGGGCTGGGTGCCGCCGTGGGTGATCGTGCTGGCCGCGTCCGCCGCGATCGGCGTGTTCGTCAACGTCATCGCGATCAAGATGGTCTTCGAGCCCGGTGACCCGCAGCCGCGCTACAAGTACCTGTGGCGGCAGGCGCTGCTGGCCAAGCGGCAGCCGCAGGCCGCCACCGATCTCGCGCACATCCTGGCCTACCAGGTGCTGACCGTGGAGAACCTCACCAACGAGTTGCTCGAGGGCCCCAACGGGGACAAGACGCGGCAGCTGATGGAGCGTGTGGTCTCCGAGGAGATCCACCGGCAGCTGGGCGCGACCACGTTCATGGTGCGCGCCGCGCTGGGCAAGAAGCAGTTCGAGAACCTGGCGACCGCGGGCGCGGGCGCGGGGATCAGCCTGGCGCCCAGCATGGTGGAGGACGAGCAGTTCGCCCTCGCGCAGGCCAAGAAGATCGACGACTTCGCCGGCCGGAAGCTGCGCCAGCTCACCCCGGGCGAGTTCATGGAGATGTTCTACGCCTCGGTCGAGCAGGACGCGTGGCTGCTGTATCTGCACGGCGGCGCGCTGGGCCTGGTCGTCGGCGCGGTGCACCTGCTGACCTTCGGCTGGTAGAAAACAAGCACGCGTGCTTGTCTTTTTCCCGCTCGCCTGAGATTCTGGAGCGCATGGCTGACGTCTCCGCGCTCCTCGACGACTTCACCGCCGAGTGCGCCGATCTCGAACACCTCGTCGCCCCGCTCGCTCCGGCGGACTGGGCCACCCCGACGCCGGCCGAAGGCTGGACCATCGCCCATCAGATCGCCCACCTGGCCTGGACCGACGAGGTCTCGGTCGTGGCCGCCACCGACGCCGACGGCTTCGCCGCCCTGCTCGCCGAGGCCGCGCCCAAGGCCTTCACCTTCGTCGACGAGGCCGCCGAGGAGGGCGCGAAGACACCGCCCGCCGACCTCCTCGCCCGGTGGCAGGCAGGCCGGGCCGCGCTGGTCGCGGCGCTGGCCGCGGTCCCCCACGGCACCAAGCTGCCCTGGTTCGGCCCGCCGATGAGCCCCGCCTCGATGATCTCCGCCCGCATCATGGAGACCTGGGCGCACGGCCAGGACGTGGCCGACGCGCTGGGCGTCACCCGCACTCCCACCGCCCGCCTGCGCACCGTCGCCCACATCAGCGTGCGCACCCGGAACTTCGCGTACTCCGTTCGTGGCGAGAACGGGCCGACGGAGGAGTTCCGGGTCGAACTCACCGCCCCCGACGGCTCCCCGTGGACCTGGGGCCCCGAGGACGCCCCGCAGCGGGTGACGGGTCCGGCCCTCGACTTCTGCCTGGTCGCCACCCAGCGCAGGCACCGCGACGACACCGCGCTGCGCACCAGCGGACCCGACGCCGAGCACTGGCTCAGCATCGCCCAGGCATTCGCCGGCCCGCCCGGAACGGGACGCGCCGCCGGGCAGTTCGCCTGAGCCGGAAAACGGGGAGAGAGAAGAAGCAGACGAGGCCCACCACGTGGGCCGTCGCACTCGTGTCGACCGCCCGGACGCCGTTGGCCGGGAGACCCGCCGTGACAGTCGAGACGGACCCCGCCTGCCCCTCGGTAGGTACCCCGGAGCCGGCACGGCAAAACCCCGGCGATCGGTCATGTGTCCGATACGCCGGGTGTGAAGCTGGTCGCAGCAATGTGAGGGCGGCATCGGCACGTCGTACGGTGGAAGTACCGTAAGGCGGCTTCCAACGACGCGGGCCGTGCACCCACTGGTGTACCCGCAGATCGGAAGGAAGGAACGCATCGTGACCGCTTACACACGCCAGCTCGTGCGTTACTCCGCCACCGTCGCCGCCGCCGCCGCCAGCCTCACCCTGACCGTCGCCGCGGGCACCTACATCGCCAACCACATGTCCCTCGCGGGTCCGGGGCGCAGCGACACCGGCGCCTTCCCCGAGCCCGGCGGACCCTCGGAGCCGGGGGCCGTCACCGCCGAGACGGGTGATCCGCGCCCGATGCTGTTCGAGGTACCGCGCCGGCCCGTCGTCGCCCAGGCCTCGGTGTTCCGTCCGGTCGCCCCGGCCCCGGAACCCGCCGCCGCGCCGGCGCCCTCCTCGGCCCCCGGCCTGGCGGGCACGGTCCGGCTCGGCACCACCTATGTCGGCGCGCACCTGGCACCCGGCGAGCCGCACACCTACGCGCTCACCGTCGACACCAACATCGCCACCACCACGGCCACGCTGCTGTCGGAATCCGCGCGCCAGGCCCTCGGCCTCGCGGGCGGCCCCTCCGACGTGACCGCGCTGCGCACCGAGCTCGACGTCGCGCGCGGCATCGTCACCTGGCAGCTGACCGACCCCAGCCTCGGCGTGCACACCGTGCGGCTGAGCGCGCCGACCGAGACGGCTCCGGCCACCGCGGAGTACGCCCCGGGGCCGCTCGAGCCCGCGCAGGCTACCGTCGGCGTGTGAGTTCGGCCCCCACCTACGATTTCTGTGTCCTCGGCGGCGGCATCGTCGGCGTGGCCACCGCCCACCGGCTGCTGCGCACCCATCCCGGGGCGCGGCTGCTGCTGATCGAGAAGGCCGCCACGCTCGGCGCCCATCAGACCGGTCACAACAGCGGCGTCATCCACTCCGGCATCTACTACCCGCCCGACAGCCTCAAGGCGCGGCTGTGCCGGGCGGGCGCGGCCTGGACGAAGGAATTCGCCGCCGCCCACGGCATTCCGTTCGAGATGTGCGGAAAACTGCTGGTGGCCACCGATTCCGCCGAGCACGAGCGCATGCTGGCCCTGTACGAGCGCTCGATCGCCAACGGCGTCGAGGTGGAACTGATCGACGCCGCCGGACTGCGCGCGCGCGAACCCCGGATCACCGGCACCGGCGCGCTGTTCGTCCCCGGCACCGGCATCATCGACTACCGGCGGGTCACCGAGACCCTCGCGGCGCAGGTCAGGGCCGCGGGCGGGCGGATCGCCCTGAACACCGAGATCACCGCCATCGACGAATCCGGCGCGGCGGTCACCCTTTCCGGGCCCGCCGGCGCCTTCCGCACCGAGCGGCTCGTGGTGTGCGCGGGCCTGCAGGCCGACCGGATGGCCCGCAAGGCGGGCCTCGCCACCGATTTCCGGATCGTGCCCTTCCGCGGCGAGTACTACCAGCTCCCGCGCGCGCGAAAAGACCTGGTGCGCACGCTCATCTATCCCATCCCCGACCCGTCGCTGCCGTTCCTCGGCGTGCACCTGAGCCCGACCGTCGACGGCGAGCTGACGGTCGGCCCCAACGCGGTGCTCGGCCTGGCCCGCGAGGGCTACCGCAAGGGCAGCCTCGACCTGCGCGACGCCGCGGACACGTTCGCCTTCCCCGGGTTCCATCGCGTCGCGGCCGCGCACGTGCGGACCGGCGCGCGAGAACTGCGCAACTCCCTGTTCAAGCGCGGTTACCTGGCCGAATGCCGCCGCTACTGCCCCGAGCTGACCCTGGCGGACCTGCGGCCGCGCGAGGCGGGCATCCGGGCGCAGGCGGTGCTGCGCGACGGGACCCTCGTGCACGACTTCCTGATCGAGCGCACCCCGCGTTCGGTGCACGTGCTCAACGCGCCGTCCCCCGCCGCGACCTCGGCGATGCCCATCGCCGAGCACATCGTCGCCTCGCTGTAGCCGTCCGCGGCCGCCCGCTCCCCGGCCGATTCGCGCGAAGCCGCCCAAATAAACCGAATATCTGTAGTACTTTTAATACCATCCGTGAGCAGGGAGAGCCGATGGGCCACATCAGATACGCCAGTGACGTCGGAGCACCGGTCGATGTCGCCTACGCCTACGCCAGCACCCCGGCCTTCGTGCCCGACTGGCTCTACGGCGTGACCGGTTTCGTCCCGCTCGGCACCCCGGACGAGGGGCTCGGCGCCGCCTACTCCGCGAAGATCAGGCTCCTCGGCGGCCTGCTGCGATCCACCGTCACCTGCGAGATCACCGAATTCCGTCGCAACGCGGTCATCGGGTATACCCTGCGTGGGCGAGTATGCGGAACTGTCACACTACGATTCGATCCGCTCGGCTACGAGCGGTCCGTCCTGACCTCCGAAGCCGACTACCCACCCCCGCGCGGAGTGCTCGGCCGGCTGTGCCGCGCTCCCATCGAAGCGGCCACCAAATCGGCGCTGCGCCGGACGGAGGCCCGGTTGCGAAGGGAGATAGAGGCATTCCACGGTACCGATCTTGTCGGGCGCATCGCCTAAGGTCTCGGTCATGATCATCGTCAGCACCGACGGGTCCTGCCTGCGAAATCCGGGCGGGGCGATCGGCTGGGCCTGGGTCAACCACCACGGTCCGTCGGCCAGCGGCGGGGCGGGCACCGGCACCAACCAGATCGCCGAACTCCGCGCCGTGCTGGAGGCGATCCTCGCGCACCCCGGCAGCGAGCCCCTGCTGATCGAGAGCGACTCGCAGTACGCGATCAAGTGCGCCTCGGAATGGATCTCGGGCTGGCGCCGCAACGGCTGGCGCACCTCCACCGGCGGCGCCGTCCGCAATGTCGAGATCATCAAGCAGATCGACCGCGCCATCAACACCCGACCCGGCCCCGTCCGATTCCGCTGGGTCCGCGGCCACGTCGGCAACTACTTCAACGAGCAGGCCGACACCC
>NZ_BAGK01000241.1 GCF_000308795.1 Nocardia thailandica NBRC 100428
CCAGGGCCGTCCGCAGGGCGGCCCCGGCGGCGCGGCCCCGGGCAGGCCGAACAACGGTCCCGCGCGCCCCGCGGGCGCGCCGGGGCGTCCGCAGAACGGTCCCGGCCGTCCGCCGCAGGGCCGTCCCGGTCCGGCGGGAGGCGACGAGAGCACGGTCCGCGCGACCGGCGCCGACGCCCGCACCCGCGCGGGTGGTCCCTCGGCCCGTGCCGCCGCGGCGGGCACCGCGGGTCCGCGCACCGGCGGTGAGCGCCGGGTCAGCGGCCCGTCGACCGGTGAACGCCGCGCCGCGGGCTCGGGCGGCACCACGCCGCCCAACGGCCCGCGCAACCGCAACGGCGGCAGCGGCGGGGACGGCGGTTCGGGTCGGCGTGGCCCGGCGGGCAAGAAGAAGTCGCCGTGGAAGATCGTCCGGCGCACCGCCTACGTCCTGCTCGCGCTGGCCATCATCGTGCCGAGCGCGGTGTTCCTCGTCGCCTACACCACGGTGTCGGTGCCCAAGCCCGGCGACCTCAAGACCAACCAGGTCGCGATGATCTACGCCGCCGACGGCACCAGCGTGATCAGCAAAGTCGTTCCGCCGCAGGGCAACCGCACCGAGGTCTCGATCGACCAGATCCCGCCGCACGTGCGCAACGCGGTCATCGCCGCCGAGGACCGCGACTTCTACACCAATCCCGGCTTCTCGCTGTCCGGTTTCGCGCGCGCCGCCCGCGACAACGTGCTGGGCAAGGAGAGCGCCGGTGGTGGTTCGACCATCACCCAGCAGTACGTGAAGAACGCGCTCGTCGGTGACGAACGCACGTTGCAGCGCAAGATGCACGAGCTGGTCATCTCGGCGAAGATGGCGCAGTCGTGGAGCAAGGAGGAGATCCTCGCCGCGTACCTGAACACCATCTACTTCGGCCGTGGCGCCTACGGTATCGACGCGGCGGCCAAGGCCTACTTCGGCAAGCCCGTGCAGGAGCTCTCGGTCGCCGAGGGCGCGGTCCTCGCCGCGACCATCCAGCTGCCCTCGCTGCTCGACCCGGAGAAGAACCCGACCGGCGCCAAGACGCGCTGGGAGTACGTCCTCAACGGCATGGTCGACGGCGGCAACCTGTCGGCCACCGACCGGGCCGCGATGCAGTACCCCAAGGTGGTGCCCGCGGCGTCGGTCGGCGAGGCCGCGATGGACAACGGCCCCGAGGGCCTGATCAAGAACCGGGTGCTGGCCGAGCTGTCCGAGGCGGGCATCAACGAGCAGCAGCTCAACACCGCGGGTCTGCAGATCACCACGACCATCGACGCCAAGGCGCAGGAGGCGGCGGTCACCGCCGCGCGCGGCAAGCTCCAGGGCGAGCCCGAGAACCTGCGCACCGCCGTGGTGTCCATCGATCCGAAGTCCGGCGCCGTGCGCGCCTACTACGGCGGCGAGGACGGTCAGGGCTACGACTTCGCCAACGCGGGCCTGCCGACCGGTTCCTCGTTCAAGGTGATCGGCCTCGCGGCCAATCTCGAACTGGGCATTCCGCTCTCGCAGATGTACGACAGCTCGCCGGTGTCGGTGCACGGCATCCAGATCACCAACGTCGAGGGCGAGGGCTGCGGCATGTGCACCATCGCCGAGGCGCTCAAGCGCTCGCTGAACACCAGCTTCTACCGCATGGAGCTGGACATGCAGAACGGCCCGCAGAAGATCCGCGACATGGCCTACAAGCTGGGCATCCCGAAGGAACTGCCCGGCATCGGCGCCACGCTGACCGAGCCGAACGACGCGGGCCCCAACAACGGCATCGTGCTCGGCCAGTACCAGTCCCGGCCGCTGGACATGGCCTCGGCCTACGCCACCCTGGCCGCCTCGGGCATGTACCACGCGCCGCACTTCGTGCAGCGGGTCGTCACCGCCGACGGCCAGGTCCTGCTCGACCGCGGCGAGCCCGCCGGTGAGCAGCGGGTCAGCGCGGCCGTGGCAGACAACGTGACCGCGGCGATGAAGCCGATCGCGGCCTACTCGCGCAACCACAACCTCAGCGGTGGCCGCGAGTCGGCCGCCAAGACCGGCACCAACCAGCTCGGCGACACCGGCGCCAACCGCGACGCCTGGATGGTGGGGTACACCCCGTCGCTGTCGACCGCGGTCTGGGTCGGCACCGAGCAGGGCGAGCCGCTGAAGAACTACGGCGGCGCCAGCATCTACGGCTCCGGCCTGCCCTCCGACATCTGGAAGGCCACCATGGACGGCGCGCTCGCGGGCACGCCGAACGAGACCTTCCCGAAGCCGGCGCCGATCAAGGGCCAGGCGGGTGTGCCGGAGTGGTCGGCGCCCTACACCGCGCCCTCGACCACCCAGGCGCCCGCCGCGCCGCCGACGGTCATCCCGCCGCGGGAGATCTTCCCCGGCGTGACCATCCCGGGCATCACCATCCCGGGCGCGCCCGCCCCCGCCCAGCAGACCCCGGCCGACGCGGGCCCGCTGCCCGGTCAGCCGACCGCGACCGGCAGCCCCTCGACGCCGGGTAACGGCGGCGCGGGCACCGGCGGCCCCGGCAACGGCGGGGCGGGCACCGGCCCGGCCCGGCCGGGCGCGGGCAACGACGAGGACACCGGCGCGGGAGCACAGCCGACACGCTCCCGGTAGCCTCGGGTGTCGTGACCGATCAGCGACTCGCGGACCAGCCGACGTCGGGTGACACGCAGCAGGGACCGCGAGCGCACTACGTCGCCGCGGCCCGGCTGGCGCCCGACCTGCGCTCCGCCGATGCCCGGGACCGCCCCAGCCGCAACGATTCCCTGGCGGCGCAGCTGTCGACGGCGATCGGCGGGCCGGTCGGCGATCACGCGCTGATCGGCCGCGCCCGGTTCTGGACGCCGCTGCGGGTCATGCTGGCGATCGCGGTGATCTTCCTGGCGCTGGGCTGGTCGACCAAGGCCGCCTGCATCCAGCAGACCACCGACGGTTCCGGCTCGCTCACCCTCGACTGGAACAACGGCCGCCAGTACGTGGCGCTGTGCTATTCCGACACCGTGCCGCTCTACGGCGCGGAGCGGCTCAACGAGGGCGCGTTCCCGTACAAGAAGTACTGGATCGAGTCGACGCCGGACGGCGGCACCGAGGTCCGGTACATGGAGTATCCGGTGTTGTCCGGGCTCTACCAGTACGTGTCGATGGAGATCGCCCACCTCTACAAGCGGCTGCCGCTGCCGGGGGCGCTGTCGGTCGTCGTCTACTTCAACGTGGTCGTGATCGGGTTGGCGATGGCCTGGCTGGTGACGGTCTGGGCCTCCTCGCGACTAGCGGGCAGGCGGGTGTGGGACGCCGCCCTCATCGCGGCCTCCCCGCTGGTGATCGTGCACGCGTTCACCAACTTCGACACCCTGGCGACGGCGTTCGCGGCCACCGGCCTGCTCGCCTGGTCGCGGCGGCGTCCGGTGCTCGCCGGTGTCCTGCTCGGGCTCGGCGGGGCGGCCAAGCTGTATCCGCTGCTGCTGCTCGGCCCCATCGTGGTGCTGTGCCTGCGCGCGGATCCGATGACGCGGGCGTCGAGCGCGTTCTCCGGCGTGCGCCTGCGTGACGTGCGGGATCTGCGCGGCGCCCGGGCCTGGCTTGCCGAAACGCCCGCGCGCGTCCAGGATTCGGCGGTGCGGCCGCTGCGCGCGGCCGGGCTCACCGTGGGGGCGGCGGCGCTGACCTGGCTCGCGGTCAACCTGCCGATCGCGGTGGCCTTCCCGGCGGGGTGGCGGGAGTTCTTCCGGCTCAACACGACCCGGCACGCCGACCCGGACTCGATCTACAACGTGATCCGCTCGTTCACCGGCTGGACCGGTTTCGACGGCGCCCTGGCCCACGGGCAACCGCCGACCGTGCTCAATCTCGTCTCGCTCGTCCTGTTCGTCGTCGCCTGCGCCGCCATCGCCTATCTCGCGCTGACCGCGCCGCGCAGGCCCCGGCTGGCCCAGCTCTGCTTCCTCGTGGTCGCGGCGTTCCTGCTGACCAACAAGGTGTGGAGCCCGCAGTACTCGCTGTGGCTGGTGCCGCTGGCGGTGCTCGCGCTGCCGCACCGGCGGATCCTGCTGGCCTGGATGACGATCGACGCGCTGGTGTGGGTGCCGCGCATGTACTACTACCTCGGCGAGGACGCCAAGGGCCTGCCCGAACAGTGGTTCACCTCGACGGTGCTGCTGCGCGACCTGGCCGTCGTCGCGCTGTGCGCGCTGATCGTGCGGCAGATCCTGCGGCCCGAGGACGACCTGGTGCGGCGCGATTTCGTCGACGACCCGGTCGGGGGCATCCTCGATCGCGCCCCGGACCCGGCGCGCGCCTGGCTGCCGGAGCCGTTGCGGCCGAGGCCCGCCCCGGCGCCCCGCTAGGGGCGCAGGTAGCGGGCCCGCAGTTCGGGTTCGGACGGCAGCTGGTCGAGTTCGAGCTGCCAGGCACTGCCCGCCCACGGGTCGAACAGCGGCGAGCCCGGCATGGTCGGCAGCTGCCTGCACGACTGGGCCAGCATGGCCAGCGTGCTGTCGGTCTGGTCGATGTTGCCGCTGCCCACGATGACCAGGGACAGCCCGATCAGGTCGCCGCGCATCATGAGCTGGCCGACCCGGACCACGTCCGAACTCTGGTACCCGTGCGGGAAGTCGGAGACGACGAGCACCCGGTGCTCGGTCGGCGGCACGCCCTGCCCGCTCTGGTAGGCGATGTCTGCCAGCTCGGCGCGGTGCGCGAGCTCGCCCAGCCGCGCCGAGATGCCGAGGTGATCGCTCACCACGGGCCCGGCCAGCCTCGGGCCGAGCGCACCGGCCAGATCGGCGAGGCCGCCGGTGAGGTCGATGATGTCGAAGACCGTGCGCCGGTCGGGCACCGCGGCCAGCAGGCGGGCCAGCAGCGCGCCGACCACCGGAGCGGCGGCGAGGCTGGACTCGGTGTCGACCCACAGCGGACGGTTCAGCGGCACGGGTACGCAGTACGGCACCCGCAGGCCGCCCCGGTCGGGGGCGTGCAGTTCGCCGAGCCGGATGCCGTCGCTCGGCCGCGGCGGGGTGGCCCACACGGGCGACAGCCAGGAGGCCATGGCCTGCGGCACCAGGGTGTCGGCCTCGGCGAGCTCGCCCGCGAGCTGGTCGGCGTCGCGCTGGTGCGCGGCCTCGGCGGTGGCGACCAGCTCGTCGTGCCTGCGCTGGGCCTGCGCGCGGGCGGCCTCGCCCGCCGCGGAGTTCCGCAGCGCGGGGTCGGCGACGGCGGCCGAGAGTTCCTGGTCGAGCCGGTTGGCCGCGTACTCCCGCGAGGAGACCAGCGACGCCGCCGAGCGGGCCGCGTCCTCGAAGATCATCCACAGCCGCTGGAGCCCGTGCTCGACCTCGGTGGGCACCGGCGGGGGCTGGAAGCGTGCCTCGACCACGGTCGGCGCGGACGGCTGCGGCGCGGACGGTGCCACCGGGGCGGCCACCGGCTTGGCGCCGTGCGCGGCCAGCAGCTGCGCCGCGCCGCCCGCGTAGCCCTGGCCGACGGCCCGCAGTTTCCAGGCGCCGGCCCGGCGGTAGAGCTCGAAGCAGATGAGCGCGCTCTCGCCCGCCGCCGGGACGATCGCGAACCGGGCTGTCGCCGTGCCGTTCTCGCTCAGCACGGCGGTCAGGCCGGGCAGCGCCGTCGCGGCCGAGGCCAGCAGCAGCACCGCGTGCGCGTCGGCCCGCACCTGCGACAGCGTCACCTCGACACCGTCGGCGGACAGCCGCACGCCCGGCGCCGCCGGTTGCGCCGGGCGCACGGCGTCGCGGTCGTCACCGACCTGCAGATCCGTCCCGACGACGAGCGCGCCCAGTTCGGCGGGCGCGCCCGCCGAGTCCTCGATGGTGAAGCGGACGATGTCCGCGCCGAGTGCGGTGTTCTGTCCCGGCTTCAGCTCGATCACTTCCGGCCCTGATCTTCTCGTGTGTCGCGACGGTGGATATCAGTGCGCCAGGAAGCGTCCCAGCTGCGGTACCGCCTCGCCGGGGTGCTTGGCCTGGAAGCCCTCGCCCAGCGCCTCCATCTTCCAGTCGCCGCCGACCCGGTACACCTTCGCCATGGCCATCGCCGTGAACGGCATGCCGCCCGCGAGGGTGTAGCGGGCCAGTTCGGCGTTGTTGGTGCCGTCGATCAGGCGGCAGAACGCGTTCTGCACCTGCTCGAAGGTGTGGCCCTTGTAGGAGGTGACGATGAACAGCAGCGTGGTGATGTGCGCCGGGATGCGGGTCAGGTCGACCAGGATCATCTCGTCGTCGCCGTCGCCCTCGCCGGTGAGGTTGTCGCCCTGGTGGCGGACCGAGCCGTCCTTGGAGGAGAGCTGGCCGTAGTAGGCCACGTCGACCAGGTTGTGGTCGGCGAACAGGCAGACCGAGGCGTCGAGATCGATGTCGACCGTGCGGTTGCCGAACATGCCGCGGGTGCGCACCGGGTCCCAGCCGAGACCCATCTTGACGAAGGTGAGCGCGGCGCCGCCCTCCTTGCGGAGGGTGACCCGCTGGCCCTTCTGCAGGCTGACCGGGCGGTCCTTGCTCAGGCTGACCTCACCGGTCGGCTGCGGCGGCTGCTGCGGCGGCGCGGGCGGCGGGTAGCCCTGGGTCGGGTAGCCGCCCTGCGGCTGCGGCGGCGCGGGCGGCGGGTAGTTCCCGCCCTGCGGCGCGTAGGCGGGCGGCGCCTGCTGATAGGTCGGCGCGGGCTGCGACGGGTAGGCGGGCTGGGCCGGCGGCGGGGGAGGCGGCGGGGCCTGCTGCTGGGCGGGCGCGGGGGCGGGCGAATCGTCCACCTGCACACCGTGATCGGTCACCAGCGCGGCGAAACCGCCCGCGTAGCCCTGACCGACGGCACGCACCTTCCAGGCGCCCTGGCGGCGGTAGACCTCGAGGGCGATGACGATGGACTCGGAGTCGAGGCCCTCGATCACGTACTGGAACAGCTGATTTCCCGCGCCGTCGGACACGATGGCGGTGGGCGGGGCGAAGCGCCCGAAGTTCGCGCTCGGGTCGTCGAGGGTGATGACGGCGCGGATCTGGTCGATGTCGGCGGGCACCGCGGGCAGCGAGATCGCCAGCGAGGCGGCCTGGCCGGCACCGCCGGGGCGCAGGTTCACGCCCGGCCCGGACGGCTGGTTGTAGAAGACGAAATCGGCATCGGTGCGGACCTTGCCCTGCTCGGTGACCAGCAGGGCCGACAGGTCGGCCGGTGCGGTGAGCTGGAGGGAGATGACCACGTCGCTGACGGCCAGGGGGCCGTTCTGGCCCTTGGCGAGTGTTGCAGACAAGTTCGACCCTTCGCTTGTCGTAGGCGTTTGTAGTCACATTAGCGTCGGCGCGCTCGGGTCGCGGCCCCTCGTCGTACGCCGAACAGCGCGACGATACTCGCGGACCGGCGTGTTGTCCTCCCCGCGCGACGGGCGCGGTCCGCCGCCCGCGCGCGCCCGCCGCCGACCGGCCGGACTGGCCTGACCTGGGGCGCTCCGATCGGTTAGGGTGTCCACGACCACGCAGGAATCGGGCATTTCTCCCCTGGCGAGACGGGACCGCAGGACACCCATGGCTCAGCTTTTCGAACAATCGAAGAAGGTGATCGAAGCCCAGCTCGCCGGAACGAGCATCCGCGCGATCGCCGGCTCGATGGTCGCCTACGAGGGCAACGTGCAGTTCAAGTCGGCGGGCTTCGGCGGCGGCGAGGGCGTGCTGGCCGGGCTCAAGCGCCGCGCCACCGGCGAGAAGCTGTCGCTGATGGAGTGCACCGGGCACGGCCGGGTGTTCTTCGCCGTCAACGGCCAGAACGTGTCGGTCGTGAACCTGAACAACGAGACCCTGCAGGTGGAATCGCAGCAGCTGCTCGCCTTCGCGGGCAACCTGCGCACCGACGTGCGGTTCGCGGGCGTCGGCGGCATGTCGGCGGGCAACGGCCTGTTCACCACCACGGTCAGCGGGGTCGGCCAGGTGGCGCTGCTGTCGGCGGGCGGGCCGCTGATCCACCTCGAGGTGTCGCCGCAGTATCCGCTGATCGTCGACCCGGACGCGTTCGTGGCGGCGCGCGGCAACGTGACCCAGTCGTTCGTCACCGACGTGTCGTGGCGCAGCGTGATGGGTCAGGACGGCGGCGAGGCGTTCTCGCTGCGCTGGGACGGCCACGGCGTGGTCTCGATCCAGCCGGCGGAACGGTAGGGACGGGCGATGTTCGAGAAGGTCAACGGAAAAGTCGTCAAGGTCGACGTCGCCCAGGCGGGCGGCGTCGTCGGGCGGACCGGCGCGATGCTGTTCTACTCCGGCGAGGTGTTCTTCTCCCCGCACCAGATCCCCGGGGCGTCACCGGGTATGCGCGGCGGCGGCCTGCTCCAGATGGCGGGCCGGATGATGGCGGGCGAGCACGAGTCCACCATGCTCGCGCGCGGAAACGGTGTGGTCCATTACGGTTTCGCCGGCCTCGAGGTGCAGGTCGTGCACATGCAGCCCGGCGCGACCCTGCGGGTCGAGGCGTCGCGGCTGCTGGCCAACACCGCGAACCTGCAGGCCTCGGTGGTGTCGGTGGCCAGTTCCGGCGGCGGCGGTGGCGGCGGTGGCGGCCTGATGGGCGCGCTGCGCGGCGCGGCGGCGGGCGTGGCCACCGGGCAGGGGATGTTCACCACCCAGCTGACCGGGCAGGGCTCGGCGGTGCTGCTGGCGCACGGCGGCTTCCTGGAACTGCAGGTGGGCGGGCCGAACCCGGTGGTGGTCGACCCGCAGGCGTTCGTGGCCGCCTACGGCAACGTGCACACGGAGCTGAAGTCGGCGATGAGCTGGCGCGACGCGGTCGGGCGCGGTGCGGGCGAGGCGATGCAGCTGCATTGCCAGGGCCAGGGTGTGGTGTACGTGCAGGCCTCCGAAGAGAAACTGTGAAGCTGTGAGCGAAATCCTGAGCCCCGCCACTCTCGGCGCGAGCGACAATGTCCCGGGCAACAGCTACGCCTACTGCATCGACCTGACCTCGCCGTGGTTCATGCGCAAGGGCGCGATGATCGCCTACTACGGCCAGATGCAGTTCCAGGCGCTCACCCACGGCCTGCACGGCAACCTGCTGCACATGGTGTCGACCGCCTTCTCCGCGCCGCTGTTCGCCGGTGACTACGTCGTCGCCGATCCGAATGGGGGACACGGCAAGCTGCTGATCGGCGACCGCGGCTACGACATCAACTCCTTCGATCTCGACAACGGCAACCTGACCATCCGGGCGGCCAACCTGCTGGCCTTCGAGCCGGGTCTGGCGCTCAAGCAGTCGATCGTGCCCGGGTTCCTCACCCTGATCGGCACCGGCAAATTCCTGGCGTCGTCGAACGGGCCGGTCATGTTCGCCGAGCCGCCGCTGCGGGTCGACCCGGAGGCGCTGGTCGGCTGGGCGGACTGCCCGTCGCCGAGCCACCACTACGACCAGGGCTGGATCGGCAACTTCCTGGCCGCGGGCGCGGCCCGGATGGGCGTGAACTCCGGGGAGGAGCGGCAGTTCGACTTCACCGGGGCGGGGACGGTGCTGATCCAGTCCTCGGAGAAGGTGATGAGCGATCTCGCCCTCGTCCGCACGATCGAGGGCCAGTTGCAGAGCGGGATGACCGTGGGCGGCCTCCAGCGCCTGCACGGGGTGATCACCCAGCAGCTCCAGGGGCAGCAGCACCACTACTGAGATGTGAAAACCGATTGCCTCAAAAACCGGCGGCGGCGGTCGGCGGGCGGCTACCGTGGGGCAAGCCGAGTGAACGTGTCGGCGGTTCGGTTCGATCTCTAGGAGTGCACGCGTGCCGCGTCGCAGCATCCGGCGGGTCGCGGCGGCGCTGGTGTGCGCCGCGGCTTCGCTGACTCTCACCGCCCTCCCCGCCACCGCCGCCCCGGCGTCCGCGCCCGGGGTCACCGTGCCCGAGCTGCGGTCGCCCAACGGATCGTTCGTCGAACGCGTCGACGTGACCGACGACCGGCACCTGCGGCTCTACGTGTACTCCGCGTCCATGGGCGTCACCCTGCCCGTCGACGTACTGCGCCCGGCCGACACCTCCGCGCCCAAACCCGCCCTCTACCTGCTCAACGGGGCAGGCGGCGGCGTGGACAACGCCTCCTGGCAGCTGCGCACCGACGCCCTCGACTTCCTCGGCGACAAGGACGTCAACGTCGTGCAGATCATCGGCGGCGCCTGGACCTTCTACACCGACTGGATCGCCGACGACCCGGTCCTCGGCCGCAACAAGTGGCAGACCTACATCGCCGACGAACTGCCGCCGCTGGTCGACGCCGCGCTGGGCACCAACGGCGTCAACGCCATCGCCGGGCTGTCCATGTCCGGGGTGCCGGTGCTCAACCTCGCCATCGCCAAGCCGGGCCTGTTCCGCAGCGCGGCGGTCTATTCCGGGCTCACCCAGGTGAGCGACCCGCTCGGCCAGCAGGCGGTCAAGCTGACCGTGGAGCTCTACGGCGGCGGCTCGACCGAGAACATGTGGGGCCCGGAGGGCGGGCCGCTGTGGGTGGCCAACGACCCGGTCGTCAACGCCGAGAAGCTGCGCGGCACCAACCTGTTCATCTCCACCGGCACCGGCATCCCCGGCGCCTACGACGTGCCCGGCGGCAAGTTCCGGATGGAGAAGCCCGCCGACACCCCGAAGACGGTCGCCCTCGGCGCCGCCATCGAGGGCGCGATCTTCCTGTCCGCGCACAACATGCAGGCCCGGCTGGACGCGCTGAAGATCCCGGCGACCTTCGTCTACCGCGACACCGGAACCCACTCCTGGGGCTATTGGCAGGACGATCTCAAGTCGTCGTGGCCGGTCCTGGAGAAGGGCCTGTTCCCCGGGCGCTGATCAGGCGCAGGCCCGGTGGAACCAGTCCAGGATCTCCTCGCCCGCGAGGATGCCCTCGGCCGCGGTGACGGTCAGCCCCGGATGGGTGAAGCCGAGTTCCTCCAGCTCCCCGTGCCGGGGCCGGACCGCGGCGTCGGCGGCGCGCAGCATCGGGGCGTCGAGCGCGCCGTCACCGGCCGCGAACACCTTCGCCGTCGCGGCGATCTCCCCCGCGTCGCACAGGCGGCGCCGCACCTCGGCCACCGCCAGGCTCTTGCACACCGCGTCCGGCATCGTGTAGATCTTGCGGCCCTGCTGGGAGGCCGACCAGCCCCGCGGCCTGCACCAGGCGTCCCACGCGGCGAGGAAACCCGGCGGCACCGCCTCGGGGCGCACGACGAGATAGCAGAAAAGCTCGTCGGCCTCGCGGTACTTGCTCACCCAGGAGTCGTCGATCCGGTCGCGCAGCTCGGCGCCCACCCGGGCCAGCGTCGCCCCGCCCGCCCGGACGCTGTCGTCGACGCCCTTGCGCCACACCGTGTCCGGCTCGCCGTCGACGAGGATGTTGCCGCCGTTGCTGGTGATGGCGTACCGCCACGGCGCGCCGGGCAGCCGGATGCGCCGGAACTGCTCGATCGTGCGGGTGGTGGTCGGCACCAGCGCCGCAAGCCCGGCCAGCTCGGTCATCCGCCGCACCGCGCCGGTCGTCATGTACGACAGCGGCTCGCCCTCGTAGTGCTCCACGCACACCGTCTCGAGCGGCCCGTCGGCGCGCATCGCGTTGCGGGAGTAGATCATCGTCCGATCGAGGTCGGTGGCGACGACGGCCCTCACTGGTCGATCTCCTTGATCAGGCCCATGCACGAGTAGGCCAGGTCCGGCACGACCTCGACCGGCACGCCGCGCGCCCGCGCGAGCAGCCGGATGTGCGCGTGCTCAGGGGCGTCGGCCTCCCGCACGAGGACCCGCCACGGCACCCGCCGCAGCAGGACGCGGGTCGTCTCGCCGACCCCGGGCTTGACGAAATTCACGCTCGCGACGCCGTATTCGGCGCGCACCTTCTCCACCGAGGCCCAGCCCGCCCAGGTCGGCGTCCGGTCGCTCGCCTCGATCCCGGCCACCGCCGCCGCGACCCGGTCCCGAACGGTCCCGAACGCGGCGGTCACCGTGTCGAGCAGGTGGTTCGAGACGTCGTCGGCGGCCAGCTCGCGATAGAACTTGGCGCCGTGGAACTCGCCGGGACCGATGAGGGTGTCGTTGAGCACGGTGCGCGACACGAGGCCCGACACCGTCGAGTTCAGGCAGGCCGAGGCGATCAGGAAGTCGTCGCGGGTGCCGTAGGTGCGCACGCACTGACCGGGATCGGCGAGGACGACCAGTTCGTCGTCGAAGCGCGCGCCTCCCGCCGCGTGGTAGGCGTCGAGCGCCTCGGTGAGCTCGCGGGTGATCGCGCCCTTGCCGGTCCAGCCGTCGACGAAGACGATCGAGGACGGATCGTGGTGGTGCGCCAGGTAATCCAGCGCGACCGCGTCGATCCCCCGATCCCGCACGATGGACACCGCGTAGTGCGGCGCCTCGAGGCCGCGCGCGTAGCGCAACCATCGCCGCATGAGCACCCCGACCGGCGTGCCCGCCCTGGCCAGCGACACCAGCACGACATCGTCGCCGCGCTGCGCGACCACCAGTTCGGCGACGGTGGCCACGGCGAGGGCCAGCCGCTCGGCCGACGCGGTGAGGACCTCGTCGAACAGCTCGCGGTAGGCGGCGTCGGGCTGGAACTCGACGGGCAGCGATTCGGCGTAGTGCGCGACGCCGGCCTGGATGCGCCGTTCCCGTTCGGCGACATCGGCTTCCAGGTCGACCTCGGACAGGTCCTGGAGCAGCCAGGCGACCTCGTCGGGAGCGTAGGAACCGAAGTCCGGCCCGCGCAACGGTTCCGGGAACGACCGGGCCGTTCCGCCTGCGGACGGCGTCCGGCGGTCGCGCAGCGCGCGCGGATCCGCGCCGGGCAGCACCGCGACCAGGACGTCCTCCCCCGCCGCGGTCAGCACGTCGACCAGGCCGCCGGGGGCGTGCAGCAGCTCGGTGTCGGCGGGTTCGTCGACCACGAGGACGAGCACGGCGTCGTCCTCCGCCTCGGGCCAGCGCGCGTTGTACAGGTAGCGCGGCGCCTGCTCGCCGGGTTCCGGTGCGGTGAAACGGAATCCGCGGCGCAGCGGGTAACCCGGCCGGTCGAGGACGTAGGCCGGGGATCGGGTGGTGGTCTGGAACCGGGTCGGCGTACCGCCGTCGGCCAGCGCACCCGCCAGCCGCAGCGGCAGGTACATGAGCTCCTCGTGACCGAGCACGATCACCGGCCTGCCCGCGAAGTCCGCGGCCAGCCGCGCCCGCAGGACCGCGGCGGCCTCGGTCAGCGCCGCCTCGAAGGCGGCCACGTCCGAGGACAGGATCCCGTGGCGTCCGCCCTCGGGGACCGTCGCGGGCCAGGGCAGCGCCACGCGCGCGTGCGCCCCGGTCGCGCACCCGACCGGATTGAGGGCCGGGGCGGGCAGGCCGGCCACCGCGCCGACCAGGTCCTCGGGCAGCTGGGTGCGGCCGGTGGCCAGGCACACGGTGTCGATGCGCGCCCCCAGTTCGGCGGCGGCCGCGTCGAAGCGCGCCCGGTCGGCGGCGGTCCGCATGTCGACCAGCGAGGCGAGCACGTAGTGGGCGCGCGGGGCGAACGCGTGCAGGGCACGTACCGCGTCGAGGGCGGTGTCCCCGGTGGAGATCTCGTCGTCGACCAGCACCAGCGGCAGGTCGTTGACGAAGATGTCGGCGGGCGCGGGCTGGAGCAGGTGCGAGGTGGCATGCGAATGCCCCTCCTCGAACCCGGTCAACGTGGTCGCGGTCGGCACCGCGCGCCGGGTCGAGTGCAGGTAGCAGCCCGCGCCGATGCGCGCGGCCACGGTGTGCCCCAACCCCGTCGCGGTCTCGGCGAACCCGAGGACGACCGGCTCGCGCGCGCCCAGCTTCTCGCGGACCAGGTCGCCGAGCCGGTTGCCCGCGTCGAGCACGACGCGGGGATCCGTCGGCAGGTGCTTGCCGAGCACGGTCGAGACCAGCAGGTGCGCGCGGCGCGGATTGTTGTGCCGCAGGCCGGGTTCCAGCAGGTCGGCCACCGACTGCCCGCCGGCGAAGGACTCGCCGTGATGCAGGGTGAGGCCGAGATGCGCGGTGGCCCAGGGGGTCGCGGTGTCCGGCGCGGTCATCCGTGCACCGAGGCCGTGAGCAGATCCACGAAAGACACTCCCTTACCCGCGACCCCGAACGCGCGGGCCCGCAGCAGTGTCTGCCGGGCCCAGCTGCGGTGCGGGCGCATCTCGTTCATCTTGTTGCGGTACTCCGAGGCGGCCACGCCGCCGGTGTCGGCGCCCATGATGTCCTGGGCGTCGGCGTACTCCTCGTGCGTCACCACCGACAGCGCGTGCACCGCCGCCACGTGCGAGGGATGGATGACGGTCTTGCCCTGGATGCCGTTGGCCCGGTCCAGGCTGATCTCGCGCAGCAGCCCGTCCAGGTCCCGGCTGACCAGGTACTGCCGGAACTTCACCGCGTCGGACTCCTCGAACGGCGCGGTGCGCAGCAGCGGGCGGAACATCCGCTCGTGGTCGGCGAAGTACTCCCACACCGGCCCGGTGATCACGAAACCGGTGCCGTCGGCACGGCCCAGGTAGTTGACGATGTCGGCGATGACGTCCGCGACCACCCGTACGTCGTAGATGGTGAGGTCGCGGTCGCGGCGGATGCCGAAGGTCGAGCACATGTCCGTCGCGCCGATCCGGACCGCGAGCACGCGGTCCCGGTGCTCGGCGAGCAGTTCGGCGATGCGGGCGAGCTGGAAGTCGCGGGACTGACGGTGCACCAGGCTCGGCGACTCCAGCACCGGCATCCCGTACACCGGCCTGCCGAGCCGCTCCCACGCCCGCTCGAGCGCCGCCAGGTAGCCGGGGCCGGTGGCCGCGTCGAACTTCGGGAAGACGAAGCCGGTCAGCAGGTCGGCGCCCGCGCCGAGCCGGTCGACGATCTCGGGCACCGTCTGCGCGTCACGCACCCGCACGAACAGCATCGGCTTGGGATCGCGGCGCCGCGCCAGGAGGTCGAGCGTCTCGACGGTGTGCTGCTTGGCGGCCTCGACCTGATGGTCGGCGACCGCGTCCTCGAGATCGATGACCATCGAGCACACGCCCTGCGCCGCCCGGCGGCAGATGGTCTCGACCAGGTCGGGCCGGGTCGCCGGGGCGTACAGGGTGGCGCCGAGCGCGGTGGCCAGCAGGTCACGATCCTCGGTGCCCTCGATGGGCTCCGGCTCCCGTAGGAACAGCTCACGCGCCCGCGGGCCCTGCAGCTGCCGGAAGTGCCGCAGCGGGGTGCGCTTGTGCAGGCACACCTCCGGGGCGGCGGCGTAACCCGCGGTCATCTCTTCATCTCCGTCGCAATGTCCTAACCTGCGTGTTTTCTCATCCGGTCGACCACCCCGGCAATGAACTCCGCGACCGTACCCAGTTCGGTCACATATGCCCAATAGTCCGGGTGACGACCCGTCAGTCCCGCCGTGATGCGGTCGATCCGCTCCACCTGGGCATCGAGGACCGAACCCCATTCACCGGCGAGGCCGCGCCCGACCGCCAGCATCTGCGCGTCCCGCAGGCGGAATCGCACCGCGCGCGCCTGCTCCTCCGGATCGGCCCGCACCTCGCGCAGCAGGGTCAGCCGCCGGGTCACGGCGTCGACCAGCTGCTCGGCCTCGGCGAGGTGCTCGCGCGCGCTCGCGGTCAGCTCGAGGGCGGTTTCCGGGTCGTGTGCTGCGGCTTTCTCCCGCGCACCGGCCAGGGCGGCGTCGGCGGCATCGATACCACGGGCGCTCTCGCGTTCATTGTTGGTCAGATCCGCCGAACTCGCAGCGTTGAACTCGCGCAGCAGCGCCGAGTACGCCGGAGCCAACCCCTCGGCCCTGGTACGGACCGCCGCGAGCCGGGTGGTCACCGAAGCGATCGCGTTGCGTGCCGCACTCTCCCGAGAAGGGGCCTGCGCCAACGCATCCGACAGCCTCGCGGTCGCCTGCTCGACCCGGTTCGCGGCGCTCCGCGCGGCGCCGACCGCCCCCGCCGGATCGGCCGCGGCCAGTGTGATCATTTCCTCATCGAGCGCCGCCGCCGCGGCCCGCACCGACGGATACTCCGCGAACCCCGACGCCGCGACCGCCGCGCGCACCCGCTCGGCCTCGCCCCGCACGTGCGCCACCAGCTGCGGCGTCGCCGCCAGCAGCGAACGGGCCTGCCCGAGCGCGCCCTCGTGCGCCCGATAGAACTCGTCGACACCGCGCGCCGCCTCGCTCAGCTGCTGCCCCACCGCCTGGGCGCGGGCCGGGCCGTCGGGGATCCGGGTACCGTCCCGTTCGGCCGCGTCGAGCCGCTCGGTGAATTCCAGATAGGCGCCCGCGGCCGCGTAACAGCGGGTCCGCACCGGCTCCCAGGCCCGCCCCAGCCCCCGCTCGGGGAACACCTGATCGGCCGCGACCACCCCCGCCTCGGCCGCGCTCTGACGCCGGTCCATGTCGAGAAACGCGGCCGCGGTCGCCGACCGGGCGTCGGCGATCCACTCCTCCTGTCCCGACGAACGGAACCAGCGGCGCCTGGAGCCTGTCACGCGTCATCCTTTCCGCCGTGCCGACGGCGGTCCCTCCCGCGCCGCCGCGGCCTCTCCGTGCCGATGGTAGGAGATTCGCGGTGATCAGCGGGGGTTGCACCGGGACCGTGACCAACTTCGCCGAAACCTATTACTGTCGTACCCGTACCCGGCGATTCGGACATGCTGGGAACCGACACACCGAACCGATCGAAAGGGATCCCCGCATGGGTGTCAGTCTGTCCAAGGGCGGCAACGTCTCGCTCACCAAGGCCGCTCCGAACCTCACGGCGGTCGCCGTCGGCCTCGGCTGGGATGTGCGCACCACCACCGGCACCGACTTCGACCTCGACGCGAGCGCGATCGCCACCGGCGCCGACAAGAAGGTCGTGTCCGACAAGCACTTCGTGTTCTTCAACAACCTGAAGTCCCCCGAGGGCTCGATCGAGCACGCCGGCGACAACACCACCGGCGAGGGCGAAGGCGACGACGAGGTCATCAACGTCGACCTGGCCAACACCCCGCCCACCATCGAGTCCATCTTCTTCCCGGTCTCGATCTACGACGCCGACTCGCGCGCACAGTCGTTCGGCCAGGTCCGCAACGCCTACATCCGCGTCGTCGACCGCAGCAACGGCGAGGAACTGGCCCGCTACGACCTCTCCGAGGACGCCTCGACCGAGACCGCCATGGTCTTCGGCGAGCTCTACCGCAACGGCGCCGAGTGGAAGTTCCGCGCCATCGGCCAGGGCTACGCCTCCGGCCTGGCGGGCATCGCCCGCGACTACGGCGTCAACGTCTAGCCGACAACGGCATCACCGACAGGGGGCTCGTCTGACGAGCCCCCTCTTGGTGCGATAACAGAAAGGTCCACCCGCGTGAATCTGCGCATATTCGGGCTGTCCATCGTCATTACGGTGCTCTCACTCGTCGTAGCAGTGATCTACGGTGGGCCGACCGCACTACTGCTCTGCGCGATCCTCGGCATCCTCGAGGTCTCGCTGTCGTTCGACAACGCCGTCATCAACGCCACCATCCTCGAGAAGATGAGTGAGTTCTGGCAGCGGATCTTCCTCACCATCGGTGTCGTGATCGCCGTGTTCGGCATGCGCCTGGTGTTCCCGCTCGCCATCGTGTGGATCACCGCGGGCCTGAACCCGATCGAGGCCTTCGACCTGGCGCTCAACCCGCCCGCCGACGACGCCGCCTACTTCCCCGACGGCAGCCCCAGCTACGAAACCCTGCTCACCGACGCGCATCCGCAGATCGCGGCCTTCGGCGGCATGTTCCTGGCGATGCTGTTCCTGAACTTCATCTTCGAGGAGCGGGAGATCACCTGGCTCAGCTGGCTGGAGAAGCCGCTGGCCAAGGCGGGCAAGCTCGACATGCTCGCCGTCGTGGTCGCCGGCATCGGCCTGGTGCTGACCGCCGAATTCCTGGCCCCCGACGGCAAAGCCGAGACGGTCCTGATCGCCGGCCTGCTCGGCATGATCGTCTACATCGCCGTGGACGGCCTCGGCTCGATGTTCCATGCCGAGGACGTGGCCGAGAACGCCACCGGCGGCGGCCCCAACGAGATCGTCAAGGCCACCGGCAAGGCCGCGTTCTTCCTGTTCCTCTACCTGGAAGTCCTCGACGCGTCGTTCTCCTTCGACGGTGTCATCGGCGCCTTCGCCATCACCTCCGACCCGATCATCATCGCGCTCGGCCTCGGCCTGATCGGCGCCATGTTCGTCCGGTCCATCACCGTGTACCTGGTCCGCCAGGGCACGCTGTCGGAGTACGTCTACCTGGAGCACGGCGCCATGTGGGCGATCGGCGCGCTGGCCGCCATCCTGTTCGTCTCGATCGGCGTACACGTCAACGAGCTGATCACCGGCCTGGTCGGCGTCGCGTTCATCGGCGCGGCACTGCTGTCCAGCGTCCTGCGCAACCGCAAGGGCGAGCCGGACGAGATCGAGGACGCCAAGGAACCTACGGCTGTGTCCTAGGAGCGCTGGCGCGCTCGGGTCGCGGCCCTTTCTGCCCCGACGACAAGGACCCCGATCCTCGCGGCTGCGCCGCATTGGGTCGGGGTCCTTGTCGTCGGGGCGGCCGCGACGCTCGCTTCGCTCGCCGGCCTCCTCGGGGTCGGCCGGTGTGGGTCGCGATCGGGGGTGGGGTCGGCCGGTGTGGGTCGCGATCGGGGGTGGGGGTCCGCCGCGGTGAGGCGCGGTCAGGGATGCGCGGCACGGTCAGGATGCGGGGCACGGTCAGGGATGTGGGTCACGGGCTGGGATGCGGGGCCCGGCCGGGCGGGCAGGATCACGGGGAAGCGGACAGCGCGGGCGGGCGGGCGCTGGACTGCCGATACTTCGGGATCGGGCGCTTGCCGACGGGGGCGCGCGTGCCCGACCGCAGGAACACGAAGAACAACACGACCAGCAGCGCGGTGCGTCCCCATACGCCGAATTGCACGGTCGCCTCCCACAGCGCGACGCCGTGGCCCGAGCCGAGCGCGGCGAAATAGCGGAAGACGCCGACGCCGACGGCCGCGTCGGCCACCAGATAGGCGCCGACCATCGCCCAGGGGACCTCGAGCAGGACGAAGAACGGAATTATCCACAGGGTGTACTGCGGGGAATACACCTTGTGGAAAAGCAGGAATCCGCACAGCATCGCCGCGCTCACCCCGACCCACGGAAACACCCCGCCCGCGGCATAGCGACGCCACCCCAGCCACAGCGCGAGGCCGAACGCGCCGAGGACGAGCAGCGGCGAGGCCACCGCGACGCCGCGGTGCCAGGCCGCGCCGAATTCCGCGTACGGTCCGAAGATCAGCTGATGACCCCAGTACCAGAACGAATTGGTGGTCACATCGGTCGAACGCTGCTGCTGGAAGACGATCGACGCCCGCCAGCCGGGAAAACCCGCCACCGCGAACGGCAGATTCACCGCGACCACCGTCAGCATGGCCGCCAGGATCGTCTGCGCCGCGCCACGGACATCGAAATCCCTTCGCCCCGAAGCTGTTTCACCACGCGTCAGCACGAACAGCGCCAGCGGGAGCACGAAGATGCCGGGATACAGTTTCAGGCAGAAACCGAGGCCGAGCAGCACCGCGGCGACGATCCCACGAACCCGGATACTCCATCGGGTCATCGTCGCCATCACGAACACCGCGCCGACCGCCGTGCACACGACCGGCAGTTCCCAATTGTGGAAGGCGTACAGCACCAGCGGCGGCCCGATCGCCCACACCAGCGCGGCCCAGCCCGCCAGCCGCGCCAGCATCCACGCGGTGAGCAACGCGAACGGCGCGAGCAGCAGCGCCGAATGCCACAGATAATCGGCGTCGTTGTCCACCCCGATCGCGCCCACCCACATCAGCACGCCGCTGAGCACCGGGTATTCGACCGCCCCGCCGATCAGCGAGCCGTCGTCGGCGAGGTCGCCGTCGACATACGGGAAGACGTGATTGTCGATCTCCCGGCCGCTCCACAGGAACTGGATATCGGAATAGCAGACATCCCGGTCCTTGCGGATGTCGAAAACCAGGCTGCGACCCCATTCGTCGAGTTCGCCGCCCGCGCAGCGGGCCTTGTTGGCATAGGCCAGCACCAGGGTGAGCGCGCACAGCAGCAGCATCAGGCCGGCCAGCACCGCGGGCGCCTGCCTGCGGACAGAAGGGGAAACGGTCGGCATGGGCTCGACAATATGCGGAGCACCCCGGGCGACGCGGACTGTGACGCGCGGATCGATTTCGGGCCGCACGCGGGTCTCCTGTAGCCTGATCGGGTTGCTGACGCAACGACCCTCCTGCCACGGAAAGTCCGTGGCCGTTTCCTAGTCCACAGGAGGTGATTGGTCCGTGCGTCATTACGAAGTGATGGTCATCCTCGACCCGAGCCTGGACGAGCGCATCGTCGGGCAGTCCCTGGATAACCTGCTCAACGTCGTCAAGACCGAGGGCGGCAAGATCGACAAGGTCGACATCTGGGGCCGTCGTCGTCTCGCCTACGAGATCGCCAAGCAGGCCGAGGGCATCTACGCCGTCGCCGAGCTGACCGCGACTCCCGCCACGGTGAGCGAGCTCGACCGCCAGCTGGGTCTCAACGAGACGGTGCTGCGCACCAAGGTTCTGCGCAAAGACAAGTAGTCCGGCAAACCTCGTTTTCGTCGGAGCCTGTCTCTAGGCTGTGCGCGAACAGCGAGAACGGACTGCACCCCCGAGCAGGAGGAACCCCTCATGGCAGCAGGCGACACGGTCATCACCGTCATCGGAAATCTGACGGCCGACCCCGAGCTTCGTTTCACGCCCGCGGGCCAAGCGGTGGCGAATTTCACCGTCGCTTCCACGCCCCGCGTATTCGATCGCAACACGAACGAATGGAAAGACGGCGAGGCTCTGTTCCTGCGCTGCAACATCTGGCGTGAAGCAGCGGAGAACGTCGCCGAGAGCCTGACCCGAGGCGCTCGCGTCATCGTGAGCGGACGACTCAAGCAGCGCTCCTACGAAACCCGCGAGGGTGAGAAGCGCACGGTCGTCGAACTCGAGGTCGACGAAGTCGGCCCCTCGCTGCGCTACGCGACAGCGAAGGTCGCCAAGGCCGGTCGCGGCGGAGGCGGCGGTGGCGGCTTCGGTGGTGGTTCCGGGAATGCCGGTGGTGGCAGCGCAGGCGGCTACAACGCCAACAACGGTGGCGGCGGACGGTCGAGCGGCGGCAACGCCGGCGACGACGATCCGTGGGGTAGCGCGCCCGCGGCCGGCTCCTTCGGGGGCGGCGGCCGCATGGATGACGAACCGCCGTTCTGACGAACGGCCATCACGAATTACGGAGTAGAAGACCATGCCTAAAGCGCCCGCGCGCGAAAAGGTGCTGAAGAAGAAGGCCTGCACTTTCTGCAAGGAAGCCAAGTCCGGCCTCGTCAACATCGACTACAAGGACACCACGCTGCTGCGCAAGTACGTCAGCGACCGTGGCAAGATCCGCGCCCGTCGTGTGACCGGTAACTGCGTGCAGCACCAGCGCGACATCGCCGTTGCCGTCAAGAACTCGCGTGAGGTGGCCCTGCTTCCTTACGTCTCGACCGCTCGCTGAGAAAGGGAGGTAAAAGCAGATGAAGCTCATCCTGACTGCTGATGTCGACAACCTCGGCGCCCCCGGTGACCTGGTCGAGGTCAAGGACGGCTACGGCCGCAACTACCTGCTGCCCCGCGGCCTGGCCATCGTGGCCACCCGTGGCGCCCAGAAGCAGGTCGAGGGCATCCGTCGTGCCCAGGACGCGCGCAAGGTGCGCGACCTGGACCACGCCAACGAGCTGAAGCAGGCCATCGAGGGCCTGGAGTCGGTGTCGCTGAGCGTCAAGACCTCCGACAGCGGCAAGCTGTTCGGCTCGGTCACCTCGGCCGACGTCGCCGGTGCCATCAAGGCCGCCGGTGGCCCGGTCGTCGACAAGCGCAGCATCGAGCTGCCGAAGGCCCACATCAAGGCCACCGGCAAGCACAACATCGCGGTGCACCTGCACCCCGACGTGGTCGCCAAGTTCGCCCTGCAGGTCGCGGCGAACTGAGCCGGCTCACCTTCGGGTGATCCCACGCTGACGAAGAACACTCCCGGTATCCATCGGGAGTGTTCTTCGGCTGTGCCTCCGGCCGCGTTTGCCAGTCAATGGCTGAACGGTGTGCGGCGCCGCTCGCGGAGTACCTCCCCGCAGCCGGGCACGGCTGTGATCAGCACTTATTCCACCTGTGGATGAATGCCGAAACCGACCGGCAGTAATGTGACGTAGGCCATAAGAGCGGACCGTTCTGTTAACTGAACACGCCCGGCCGTTCAACTTCACACTCCGGCCGCGAACTTATTCATCCACATGGTGATGAACATGGATTTCTGCCCTTATCTGGCGTTTCACCAGGACAAACCCTGGTTGTCCCCAAGTTATCCACAGGGCGTACCCAACTTTGGGTGAACGGGGGCGGAGTTATCCACAGGTGGGGACAGATTTCGTCCTGGCGCGTCCCGACCGGGTCGCCTAGGTTCGTTGCAGTGCCGTGTGCCGACCACCCGGGACCGGGCACGGCTGCCGATTGCTGGCGCCGAAGAGAGGACGGTCGAGCCAGGTGACCACCACCGACGATCGCGGACGTTCGGACTTCCCCCCCGAGGCCCCCGGCGAGGATTTCGGCCGCCAGCCCCCGCACGACATGGCCGCGGAGCAGTCCGTCCTCGGCGGCATGCTGCTGAGCAAGGACGCCATCGCCGACGTGGTCGAGGTGATCCGCCCCGGCGACTTCTACCGCCCGGCGCACCAGGCCATCTACGACACCATCCTCGACCTCTACGGCCGCGGCGAACCGGCCGACCCGGTCACCGTCGCCGCCGGTCTCGACCGCCGCGGCGAACTCAAGCGCATCGGCGGCCCGCCGTACCTGGTGACACTCACCCAGACCGTGCCGACCGCCGCCAACGCGGGCTTCTACGCCGAGATCGTCGCCGAGAAGGCCATCCTGCGCCGCCTCGTCGAGGCGGGCACCCGCATCGTCCAGTACGGCTACGCGGGCGCCGACGGCCAGGACATCGCCGAGGTCGTCGACCGCGCCCAGGCCGAGGTCTACGAGGTCACCGAGCGCCGCACCACCGAGGACTTCCTGCCCCTGGAAGAACTCCTCCAGCCCACCATGGACGAGATCGACTCCATCGCCTCCCGCGGCGGCATCTCCCTCGGCGTCCCCACCGGCTTCAGCGAACTCGACGAACTCACCAACGGCCTGCACCCGGGCCAGATGATCATCGTCGCGGCACGGCCTGGTGTGGGCAAGGCGCTGTCCCTCGACACGCCGCTGCCGACACCGACGGGCTGGACCACCATGGGTGAGGTGCGGGTCGGCGACGAGCTGATCGACGCGCAGGGCAGGCCGACCCGGGTCGTCGCGGCGACCGAGGTGATGCTCGACCGACCGTGCTACGAGGTCGAGTTCTCCGACGGTTCGGTCATCGTGGCCGACGAACAGCACCAGTGGCTGACCGATACGCGGGCGTCCCGCCGCTCGGCGCAGCAGGCGGCGTCCGGCGCTCGCGGACAGCGCCGTCAGCGCACCGTCGCCGCGGTCCGCACGACCGCCGAGATCGCCGCGACGCTGCGGTGCGACACCGCTGACGCGAGGCTCGATCACTCCGTCGTCAACACCGCGCCCCTGCAGCTGCCCGCGCGGGACCTGCTCGTTCCCCCGTACACCCTCGGCGCGTGGCTGGGCGACGGAACATCGGCGGCCGCGCAGCTCACGACGGCCGATCCGGAGATCGTCGCGCGTATCGAGGGCGAGGGCATCGTCGCCGTCCCCTCGCGGTCGGCGCGGTTGCGGTACCAGCTGGTGCTGCCGGAGGACGGCGCGGTCGAGGCCAGGGCCTGTGTGGTCTGCGGCGCCTCGTTCATCCCCCGCACCAGCGAAGTCCGGACGTGCGGCCGGTCCTGCGGCGGCCGCGCGCGTTTCGTGTCCGCGCCGGTCGCCGCCCCGCGGTGCGCGCGCTGTGCGGCGCCCTCGTCCGGGCTGCGGTTGTGCCAGGACTGTCGTTCGTCGGTCGGCAGCGTCCAGGCGCGGCTGCGGACGCTCGGCGTTCTCGGCGACAAGCACATCCCCGTCGCCTACCTGCGCGCCTCGGAGGAACAGCGCCGCGCCCTGCTGGCCGGTCTGCTCGACACCGACGGCACGGTGACCCACGGCGGGTCCGTGCAGTTCTCGGTGACCGACGAACGGCTGTTCCGCGACGTGCAGGAGCTCATCGTCGGGCTCGGCTACCGGTGCTCGGTGTCGACCAAGCGGGTCCGCGGTCGGACGGAGCGGACCTCGGTCGCGTTCACCGCCACGTTCGCCACCGACGACGAAGTATTCGGCCTGCACCGTAAGGCGATCCTGCACAAGGAGCGTCGCGCGGCGCGCAACACCACGCGGACGGGCTCCCGCTACATCGTCGACGTGCGCCGGATCGCGTCGGTGCCGGTCCGGTGCGTCGAAGTCGACAACCCCGACCATCTGTACCTGGCCGGCCGCTCGATGATCCCGACCCACAATTCGACGCTCGGTATGGATTTCATGCGGAGTTGCTCGATCAAGCACGGGTTGGCGAGCGTCATCTTCTCGCTGGAGATGAGCCGGACCGAGATCGTGATGCGTCTGCTGTCCGCGGAGGCCAAGATCAAGCTCGGTGACATGCGCGCGGGGCGGATGAGCGACGACGACTGGACGAAGCTCGCGCGGCGGATGAGCGAGATCAGCGAGGCGCCGCTGTTCGTCGACGATTCGCCGAACCTGACGATGATGGAGATCCGGGCCAAGGCGCGGCGCCTCAAGCAGCGGCACGACCTGAAACTCGTCGTGGTGGACTACCTGCAGCTGATGACCTCCGGCAAGAAGGTCGAATCGCGACAGCAGGAAGTCTCGGACTTCTCGCGAAACCTGAAACTGCTCGCCAAGGAGCTCGAGGTCCCGGTCATCGCGATCTCGCAGCTGAACCGTGGTCCCGAGCAGCGCACGGACAAGCGGCCCATGGTGTCCGACCTCCGCGAGTCCGGCTCGCTGGAACAGGACGCCGACATGGTCATCCTGCTGCACCGCCCGGACGCCTTCGAGCGCGACGACCCGCGCGGCGGCGAAGCCGACCTCATCGTCGGCAAGCACCGTAACGGTCCCACCGCCACGATCACCGTCGCCCACCAGCTGCACCTGAGCCGGTTCGTGGACATGGCCCGCGGCTGAGACCACCGCGTGACGTTTGCCGTAGCCGCCGACGGCGCCCGGTCGTGGCCTATCGGCGGTGATCACGGCGTGATCCGACACGCCGACGTTGTGTTCGCCACGGTAACGATCTTCGGGGGCGGCACGACAGCTCTGGTGACATCTGGCCCGTCGGGGGGCCTGTCCATCCAGGTATCGGCAACGGAATGGGATCGGACCATGGCACTTCGCGAGTTCCTCGCGCAGCATCGCATCGCGTCGGCGGTCGCCGCACCCGCGGTGCTCGGTATCGCCGCGATCGTCGCGGCATCGTTCGCGGTGACGGACACCCCACGCAAGGCGGACACCACGCTCGTCTCGTCGGTGACCGAATGCCACGACATGGTGACCATCTCGGTCGCCGGACGTAACGACACACCCCGTGAGGGCACGACCGCGATGCTGGTCGACGCCAACGGCAACCCGCTGCCCGCCGCCCTGTCGGGCGATCACAGCAGCGAATGGCTCGACCCGGTGATCAACGCGCCCAAGGCGGAGACCGGCGAGGACTACGCGGCGGTCTACATCGCCTACCCGGCGAACATGGACTCCTACGAGGACGCGGTGAACACCGGTGTCGCCAACACCCAGCAGGTCATGCAGCAGATCGCGGCGGCCTGCCCGGACACCAAGTTCTCGATCGTCGGGTACAGCGAGGGCGCGGACGTGGTCCGCCGGGTCGCGATGGGTATCGGCAACGACGATCCCGCCGACGGGTACAGCGTGGTGAACCCCGACGACGTGCTCGGCGTCGTCATCCTGGCCGACGCGGGCAGGCAGGCCGGGGAGGGCCCGTTCCCGGGCGCGGTGGATCCCAACCGTCCGGACAACTTCGATCCGGCGTATCAGACCGGCAACGGCACCGCGCCCGGTCAGGGCGCGCTGCCGGGCACTTCGGGCAGCTTCGGCAAGCTGAACGGCAAGGTCGCCTCGTTCTGCTCCGAGGGCGACCTGACCTGCGCGGCCCCGCAGAACATCTCGCTGCTGCAGCTGGCCGCCAATGTCGGCCGCCAGCTCGACGTCGACTCGCTGCAGGCCCAGGGCCTCACCGAGGCGACCGGCGGTGACGTGGCGATGAAGCTGGGCCAGATCGCCATGCTGGCGTTCTCCGACATCGCCTCGCAGCCGAACTGGATGGCCTCGGACGAGACCTTCCTCCAGGTGCTGCTGCGGGTGTCGGATCCGGCCTACAAGCCGGGTCAGCAGCCGGTGAAGACGGTCGCGCAGGATTCGATCACCCAGGACCAGCTCTCGCCGATCGCCTACCTGCCGCAGAAGATCTTCAACGAGATCGTGGGGCTGATCGTCACCAACCAGAACACCATCCCGGTGATCATGAGCGATCCGTACCAGCTGACGCTCGGCCCGAACAAGACCGGTCACCACTTCGACTACTGGCGGGACTCGGACCCGGCGAACGGCAAGCCGCTGACCTCGGCCGAGTACGCCGCCGCGTGGCTGACCCACCTGGCCAAGGAGGCCCAGGCCGGGCGCACCCCGGACACCAGGGCCAAGCCGGAGGAGCAGGACCTGGCCGACGCTCGGGCCGCGGCGGCCGCGGTGACCGCGACCCCGACCGCCACGCCGACCACCACGGCCAAGGGCACGACGACGACGGCGAAGCCGACCACGACGACGAAGCCGGGCACGACGACCACCGCGCCGAAGACGACGACAACGACGCCGCCGGTCACCACCACGCCCAAGCCGGTGGACACCCAGGCCGAGGCGCCGAAGAAGGAGACGACGACCACCGCGCCCGCGGAGCCGAAGAAGGTCAAGGCGGAGACCCCCGCCGAGACCACCACGCCCGCGCCGACCACGACGGTCACGCCGACCACCACGCCGGCGCCGACCACCACCGCGACTCCCGCGACTCCGTAGCCGCGCACGAAGGCGCCGGTCCCACGTTCCGTGGACCGGCGCCTTCGCCGTATTCCGATCGCGGCGAGGCTTACCCTGCACGCGGCGGGGCCCGGCGTGGTTCGATCCGTGCCATGACCGCCGACAACAAGATCGTTCATGCCAGTCGCGAGATCGCCGCTCCGGCGGCCGAGATCTTCGAGCTGATCGCCGACCCCGCCCAGCAGCCGCGCTGGGACGGCAACGACAACCTGGCCGAGGCCGAGGACGGCCAGCGGGTGACCGCGGCCGGGCAGTTCTTCCTGACCACGCTGACCCACACCGGGGCGGTGCGGCAGAACCACGTCGTGGAGTTCGCCGAGGGCAGGCTCATCGCCTGGAACCCGTCCGAGGTCGGGCAGCCCGCGCCGGGGCACCTGTGGCGCTGGGAGCTCGAGCCGGTGGCCGAGGACCGGACCAAGGTCACCCACACCTACGACTGGACCGCGCTGACCGACGAGAAGCGCCAGGTCCGGGCGCGGGCGACGACGGAGGACAAGCTCCAGGCCTCGGTGGACCGACTGGCCGAACTGGCCGAGCGGCGCTGAATCACACCGTGACGGGCTCGGGCGCCGCGGCGCCCGCCCGTGCGCGGCGGCCGGCACCGGTGGCGGCGGCCAGCACCACCAGGCCGGTCGCGGCGAATCCGGCGCCCACCCACAGCGGCGAGACCCAGCCGAGCCCCGCTGCGATCGCCAGGCCGGACAGCCAGACGCCGAGGAAGTTGCCGACGTTGAACGCGGCGATGTTCGCCGAGGAGGCGAGGGTCGGCGCGGCGCCCGCGTAGTCGAGCACCCGCATCTGGAGGCCGGGGGTGGCGCCGAACCCGAAGAAGCCCATGGCGGGCAGCAGGACGAACACCGCGAGCCGGTGCTCGGCGAGCAGCGCGAATAGCACCAGCGCGGCGCCGAGCGCCAGGGTGAGCGCGGCCAGGGTGCGGGTGAGGGCCCGGTCGGCCAGGCGGCCGCCGGCCAGATTGCCGAAGAACAGGCCGACGCCGAACAGCACGAGCAGCCACGGCACCGCGCCCTCGGAGAAGCCGGTGACCCGCGTGAGCAGCGGCTCGATGTACATGAACGCGCCGAACATGCCGCCGAAGACCAGCACGGTCAGCCCGAGCGAATACCAGACCTGGGGTTCGCGGAAGACCGCGAGTTCGGCGCGCAGGTCCGGTCGCCGCGCGCTCGCCGGCGTCTCCGGGACCAGCGCGGTGATGCCCGCGAGGGCGGCGAGGCCGACCACGGCGATGACGGCGAAGGTCGCCCGCCACCCCCACTGCTGCCCGATGAAGGTGCCGAGCGGGACGCCGAGGACGTTGGCGACGGTCAGCCCGCCGAACATGATCGAGATGGCGCCCGCCTTCTTCTCGGCCGGGACCAGGCTCGCGGCGAGGACCGCGCCGATGCCGAAGAAGGCGCCGTGCGCGAGCGCGGCGAGGACGCGGCCGCCGAGCAGGGCGGCGTAGCCGGGGGCGAGGGCGGAGGCGACGTTGCCCACGGTGAACAGGATCATCAGCAGCTGGAGCGCGCGTTTGGGCGGCTTCCGGGTGACGACCGGGGTCAGCGCGAGCGCGCCCGCGACGACGGCGAGCGCGTAGCCGGAGATGAGGTACCCGGCGGTCGGTACCGAGACGTCCATGTCGGTGGCGACCGAGGACAGCAGCCCGGCGATGACGAACTCGGTGAGCCCGATGCCGAACCCGCCGAGCGCCAGGGCGAGGAGACCCAGAGGCATAGCTCACGCTTCCTTTCACCGTGCGCGGTTATCCCGCGTGTGCAACTAAGTACTCGGCCAAGATAGTTGCACACGCGGACTATTGCAACCGCCGGTTATCATGGCCGCATGGGTATTGCCGACGACGCCGTCGAAGTCCGCGCCTCCGGGTGGCGCACCCTGGCCGCGCTGCACGGCCGGATCGAGACCGCGCTGGAGCGCGAACTCGTCCGCGCCCACGACCTCTCGGTGGTCGAGTACACCGTGCTGGACGCGCTGACCCGCCAGGACGGCTGGCACATGCGCATCTCCCAGCTCGCTCGCGCCGCCGCCCTGTCGGCCAGCGCGACCACCCGCCTGGTCAACCGGCTGGAGGACCGCGGCCTGCTGACCCGGGTCCTGTGCGCCGACGACCGGCGCGGCATCTACACCGAACTCACCGCCGAGGGCCGCGCGGCCTACGACGCCGCCAAGCCGACGCACGACCGCGTACTGGAGGCGGCGCTGGACGACGCGGAGCAGGTTCCCGAGCTCGCCGGCCTCGCGCACTTCCTGCATCGTTCCTGACCGAAAACCGCGACGGCGGCGCAAGGGCGGACATACCGAACAGCCGGTACGTCCACTCGATTGCCCGGAATTAGCGGGGCGATATGACCTAAGTCAATATTCGGACTTCGCGCAGGTCATCCGGCTGCGATGTTCCCGTACCGACAAGTAGTCACCAGGGGAAATGCGAAACCGTACGGTATTCAATACCATCGGGTATATTTCTGAATTCCCGGCAACGCTCGTTTGCGGGGCGAATTCCACGGGTTAGCCGGACAGACCTTCCGATGCTGTGTAGCGTCTCGAATCAGAAATCACGGGCACGACTGACGGTGGGCGAGTGTTCAGTATCGACGGCAGCTTGAAACGCATCATGGACATCCCGGGTGCGCGCAGTGTGACCCTGGCCGACGGCGCGAGCGGACTCGCGATCGCCGCCGCGGGCGAGCACGAGGGCTTCGACGAACACGAGGACGCCGCCGCCACAACGGATGTGGTGCGTGCCGTGCTGAGCTGCCCGACCCTGTCGACCGAGGCCGACGGCGACGTCACCGAGATCGTCGTGTGCAACGACCGCGGCTACCACCTGCTGAATTTCCTGGACGCCGATTTCGACGGCCGGCTTTTCGTGCACGTCGTGTTCGACGAGTCCTCGGGCGGCAACCTCGCAATGGCGCGATATCAGATCAAGAGCATCCTCACCGAATTCTCCGAGGAACGTCGTGAGCGCTGAACTCGCCGTCGTCCTACGCCGGCTCGAAATACAGAAGTGCACCGGAGTCCTGCGCACGGGCGACGGCGCGATCCATTTCACCGACGGGGCGATCACCTCCGCCGACTGCCGCCGCACCACCGGCCTGGAACGGCTCGCGGTGGAATCGGGCGTGGCGACCGCGGAGGAATGGCGACGGGCCCGCAGCGGCGATCCGAGCCGGGTGCTGCACCGGCCCCGCCTCGAGGCGCTCGCGGTGCTGTCGGTGTTCGACGCGGCCTATTTCCTCATGTCGTCCCGGTCGTCGCCGGAGTTCCGCCCCGGGCCCGCGCACTGGATGACCGGCATGTGCCGGGTCGCGCCGCGCGCGGTGGTCGACGAGTTCGAACGCCGCCGCGACGCCACCGGCTCCCCCTGGCCCGCCGACCTGGTCGATCGGGTGCCGGTGGTGCCGACGCGCCGCGTTCGGCAGCGGCGCATCGCGCTGACCGGCGGACAGGTCGAGGTCCTCGCCGCGGCCGACTCCCGGCGCAGCGTCGCCGGCATCGCCCGCGACCTCGGCCGCACCACCTACGGCTGCCTGGTCGCGGTGCGCGAACTCACCGACGCGGGCCTCGTCGAACGTCCCGGACCGGCGCCCGTACCGATCACCTCCGCCGAGCCGCGCGTGCCCACCGAGCCGCGCGTGCTCGTCTCCGGCGCCGACCGGCCGACCCTGGCCCGCAGGCGGGTCAGGGCGACGCCGGCGCTACCCGTGCCCGAGCGCTGGGAGCCGGTCGACCGGGACGTGCTGATCCGGCTCAAGGCGGCACTGGAGGGCTCTGCGTGACCCAGCGGAAGAGATTGCTCCGCGACAGACTCAAGGGAAGGTTGACCAAGGTGGCGATGTCGGGACCCGAACCCAACGCGGCGGTGCTGGCGGAGCTGAGAGGACTGCGCGACCGGGTGCCCCGGCTGACCGGCACGCTGGTCGCCTCCAGCGACGGGCTGCTCATCGCCCACGACCTACCCCCGCACATCGAACCCGGCGGGATGGCCGCGATGGCGGCGGCGCAGCTGTCGCTCTCGCACCGGCTCGCCACCACCGCGCACGGCAGCGGCTTCCACGAAGTCGTCGTGCACGGGACGGACGGCCACGTGGTCATCTACGCCGCGGGCTGGACCTCCCTGACCGTGCTGACCGGTTCCGACGTGAATGTCGGCCGGCTGCACCTGGAATCGCGACCGGTCGCGCGCGCCATCGCCGATCATCTCGCGCCAACCACCAGCGACCTGGGCAAGCACCAGGCGAAGAACACCGATTGAAAGGAAACACATGTCCAACATGGATATCGCGCTGAAGGACATGATGGTGATCGACGGCGCCGTCGGCGCCGCGGTCGTCGACTTCAACAGCGGTATGGCGCTCGGCATGCTCTCCAGCACCAAGGTGCTGGATCTGCAGGTCGCCGCCGCGGGCAACACCGAGGTGGTCCGGGCCAAGCTGCGGACCATCGAGCAGCTCGGCCTCAACGAGGACATCGAGGACATCCTCATCACGCTGTCCTCGCAGTACCACCTCATCCGCCCGATGACCGGCCGGAAGTCCAAGGGGCTCTTCCTCTATCTCGCGCTGGAGCGGGGGCGGGCCAATCTGGCGCTGGCCCGGCACAAGCTCAAGTCCATCGAAGAGGAGCTCGAGGTCTGATCGCCACCCTCGGCGATCGAAGGAGGTCCGGCCCGATCCGTGGGTCCGGACCTCCTCGCCTGTCCGGGCCCGCCGGTGTGTCGCCGGGGACAACCCGCCGATCATGGTGACGCAATGTCGGTACGGTGCGATGATTTGCTGCGTGACTCAGTGGCTCCCCTTCCTCAGCTCGCTCATCGTCGCCGCCGCAATACTCATCGGCGTAATCCTGGTCAACCGGACCCACCGGGAGGCACTGGCCGCGGCGGACGAGCGGGGCAGGCAGGCCCTCGACACCGCCCAGCGCCATATCGAACTGTCCAATCAGGTTGGCAGCGAACGTGATCACCAGTCCTGGCGGCGCGAGGTCGTGCTCTCGGCGGTGGCCTCCATCCTGGACACCTCCGCGCAGGTGCGCACCGATCTGAGCAGCTGCAGCGACTGGGACCTGGTCACCGTCGAGCAGATCGACGCCGTCGGCGCGCAGATCAGCAAGACCATCTGGGAGCAGTCCGGCGGCACGTTGACCCGGTTGCGGGTCGTCGCGCACCGCCGCATCCCGAACAAGTGCGAGGATCTGCTGCGCACGCTGACCGCGGCCCAGCACATCACGATGCAGCGTCTCAAGCTGCACATCGATCTGGAGGCCACGCTCGAGGAGATCGAGGAGATGGCCTCGCTGTGGCACAAGGCGATGCACCACGCGGCCGAGCAGGAGCGGTCGCTGGTCGAGGTCGCCCGCGCGGAGCTCGGGCTCGAGGTGGCCAAGCCCGCGGCCGTGCAGCAGGTCGCGGTTCCCGCGCCCGCCCCGGCGCCGGCGCCCGCGGCCGAGCCCGAGGAGGCCGAACCCGCCACGCCCGAACCGGAATTCGAGCAGGCGGCCGCGCCCGACGCGGAGCAGGCGCCCGCGGGCGAGCCCGACCGGGAAACCGTCCCGACCCAGGTGGTCCATCAGCCCGCCTGAGTCGCCGGGGGTGCCGCGAGCAGGCGTGGTGCGGACGATCGCCTGACGGAGCCCGCGGCGGCACGGTAGCTTTGAACACGGCACCTCGTGCCGGCCCGACAGCGTGGTCGATCGTCATTTCGCTCGAACAAAAGCACCACACCACACTCGTCAGGGGGCGATTTTCGTGGAGTTCATTGCACCGTTGGACGCACTGTTCCTGCTGGCCGAATCCCGGGAACATCCGATGCACGTCGGATCGCTGCAACTGTTCGAACCGCCGGAGGGCGCCGGTCCGGACTATCTGCGCGAATTCAAGGAAAAGCTGATCGCGGACAAGGCTTTTCACCCCACGTTCCGCAAGCGGCCCGCCACCTGGCTCGGCGCGCCGCAATTGGCGTGGACCACCGACAGCGACATCGATCTCGACTTCCACGTCCAGCGCAGCGCGCTACCCGCGCCGGGCGGTTTCGGGCAGCTGCTCGATCACGCCTCGGTGCTGCACAGCGCTTTGCTCGACCGGCACCGGCCGCTGTGGGAACTCCACTTCGTCGAGGGTCTGGCCGACGGCCGGTTCGCCCTGTATTCGAAGATGCATCACGCCCTCATCGACGGGGTCGCGGCGCAGCGGCTGATGCGCCGCACCCTGACGAGCGACCCGTCCTCCGGCGAGGCGCGGGTGCCGTGGAACCTGCCGCGGCGGGCCCGGTCGGAGCGGGCGGGGAACGGCGGCGCGCTCGGCCTGGCCAAGAACCTGTTCTCGTCGGCGCCGCGCTCGACGACGGCGTTGTTGCGTGCGGCGCGCACGGGGCTGGTCGAGCAGCAGCTGACCCTGCCCTTCGCCGCGCCGCGCACGGTGTTCAACGTGCCCATCGGCGGCGCGCGCCGGTGCGCGGTGCGCTCCTGGCCGATGGACCGGATCAAGCAGGTGCGCAAGGCGACCGGCGCGACGGTCAACGACGTGGTGCTCACCATGTCGGCGGGTGCGCTGCGCTCGTACCTGATCGAACGGGACGCGCTGCCCGACAAGCCGCTGATCGCCATGGTGCCGATGTCGGTGCGCGAGGCCGACGACACCGACACCCAGGGCGTGCGGGTCGCGGCGCTGCTGTGCAATCTGGGCACCGACGTCGCGGACCCGCTGGAGCGATTGCGCGTGGTCAGCGAGTCGACGCGGCGCAACAAGGAGGTCTACCGGTCGCTGAGCAGCACCCAGTCGATGGCGCTGTCGGCGCTGATGCTCAGCCCGATGGCGACCATGCTGCTGCCGGGGTTCGCCTCGATGGCGGCGCCGCCGTTCAACATCGTCATCTCGAACGTGCCGGGCTCGCGCGACCCGCTGTACTGGAACGGCGCGCGGCTCGACGCGGGCTACCCGCTGTCGATCCCGCTCGACGGGCAGGCGGTGAACATCACCCTGACCTCGAACGGGGAGAACCTGGACTTCGGTCTCGTCGGCTGCCGCCGGACGCTGCCGGATCTGGCCCGGCTGCTCGACCATCTCGAGGATTCGCTGGCGGCTCTGGAAGAGGCCGCCATCTGATCCTTTCGCGAGCAAAATAGAACGTGTTACAGTTCGCCATGCGCACCGATTTCTGTGAACAGCTCGGCATCGAGTTCCCCATCTTCGCCTTCACCCACTGCCGCGACGTGGCGGCCGCGGTGAGCAACGCCGGCGGGCTCGGCGTGCTCGGCGCGGTGGGGTTCACCGCCGAACAGCTCGAGGTCGAACTCGCCTGGCTGGACGAGCACGTCAACGGCATCTACGGCGTCGACCTGGTGATCCCGTCGAAGTACGAGGGCAAGGGCGTCGAGGGCCTGTCCCCCGAGCAGCTCGAGAAACAGCTCGCCCAGCTGGTTCCGCAGGGTCACCGCGACTTCGCGGCCAAGCTGCTCGACGACCACGGCGTCCCGCCGCTGCCGGACGGCGAGCACCACAACGAGCTGCTCGGCTGGACCGCGACCACCGCCGCGCCGCAGGTCGAGGTCATCCTGCGCCACCCCAAGGCCAAGCTGGTCGCCAACGCGCTCGGCACCCCGCCCGCCGACGTCGTCGCCAAGATCCAGGAGTCGGGCCGGGTCATCGGCGCGCTCTGCGGCTCGGTGAAGCACGCGCTCGCGCACAAGGAGGCCGGGCTCGACTTCGTCGTCTGTCAGGGCACCGAGGGCGGCGGCCACTGCGGCGAGATCTCCTCGCTGGTGCTGTGGCCGCAGGTGGTCGAGGCCATCGGCGACATGCCGCTGCTGGCCGCGGGCGGCATCGGCAACGGCGCCCAGGTGGCCGCCGCGCTGGCCATGGGCGCGCAGGGCGCGTGGACGGGCTCGCTGTGGCTGACCGTCGAGGAGGCCAACGTGCCGCCCGCCCAGCGCGACACCTACCTGTCGGCGTCGAGCCACGACACCGTCCGGTCGCGGTCCTGGACCGGCAAGCCGTGCCGGATGCTGCGCAACGACTGGACCGACGCCTGGGAGGCCGAGGGCACCCCGGACCCGCTGCCCATGCCGCTGCAGATGATGGTCGCGCTCGACGGCGTCAAGCGCGGGCACCGGTACCCGGAGGCCGCCAAGGACGTCAACTTCAACCCGGTCGGCCAGGTGGTCGGGATGATGGACCGCGTCGAGCGCAGCGCCGACGTCGTCAACCGGCTGGTCGAGGAGTACGTCACGGCCTGCGACCGGCTGACCAAGCTCAACAGCTGACCCGCCGCGGTGCGCCCCGGGGTTGCCCGTGGCGCACCGCCCGGCGGCCGGTCGCCTGCCGGAACGAGCCGCCTGCCATAAACTCACCGGTGGCGCGCCCCGCGCCGCCGGCATCGCGCCGTTCGTCGCGTGCACGGATCCCGTTGCCGGTCGCTTGCCTCGCACGGGAAGGCGGTGCCGTGACCTCCCCTCCTCCCCACCACCGCCGCTGGTCGACGGCCTCGCACCGGTTCCGCCGGACGGTCACCCGCCTGGCGGGCCGCTTCGATGAGGCGCTCGGCGCGCCCGCGGGCTCCCCGCCCGCGGTCGAGGAGGAACAGGAGGTCCCCGGCGAGCTGCTGACGCTGCTGTGCCGCGTCGGCGTCGCGCTGATCGGCGCCGGCGAGACCTCGGCGACCGTCCAGAACACGCTCAACGACCTCGCCGCCCGCTACGGCGCGCACACCGTGCACTTCATGGTGCTGCCCACCGCGGTGTTCGTCCGGGTCCGCACCACCGCGGGCTCGTCGGTGGACATGCTCGACGCCGAGGTCGGCACGCTCCCGCTGGATCAGATCGCCGGCCTCTACCGGCTGCTCGACCGGATCCAGGACGAGGTACCGCCGCCCGCCGAGGCCGACCGGGAACTGACCGCGCTGCTGTCGGCGAAGCCGGGCAGCCCGCCGTGGCTGATCCTGCTCGGGCAGGTGGTGCTCACCGTCGGGCTCGGCATGATGCTCAATCCGGCCGCCCAGGCGCTGGTCGGCTACGTCGTGCTCGGCCTGGTCGTCGGGGTGCTGACCCAGATCGGCGATCGCGTACGGCTGCTGTCCTACGCGCTGCCGGTGGTCGCCGCCGCGGCCGTCGCCGCGCTCTCGTTCGGGTTCCCCGAGGCGCTCTCCGGCGGCAACCCGACCCAGCTGCTCGTCCCCGCGGTGGCCACACTGCTGCCCGGCACGATGCTGACCAACGGCACCATCGAGCTGGCCAACGGGTCGATGGTCGCCGGGGCGAGCCGCATCGTCTACGGCATCAACATGCTGTTCCTGTTGTCGTTCGGGCTCTACGTCGGGATCAGCGTGCTCGGCGACCTGCCGCCCGCCCAGCCGGAGTCGTCGCAGCTGGGGTGGTGGGCGCCGCTGATCGGCGTCCTGCTCATCGGCATCGGGCACTCGTGGCGCTCGAGCGCGCCGAAGAACTCGCTGGGCTGGCTGCTGGTCGTGCTGTGGGCGACCTTCGCGGCGCAGGCCTTCGGCAAGTTCGTCTCCGGCCCGCTGACCGGCGCATTCCTCGGCGGGCTCGTCGCGGTGCCCGCGGCCTACCTGATCCGCAACCGCAGCAACGCCCCGCCGCCGCAGGTGGCCTTCCTGCCCGCGTTCTGGATGCTGGTGCCCGGCGGTATCAGCCTCCAAGGCGTCTCCGAGCTGGTGCTGCACACCACCCGGGACGTGGGGGTGTCCGGGCTGGAGGTCATGGTGTCGGCGTTGCTGTCGGTGATGTCGATCGCGCTGGGCGTGATGGTCGGATCCGGCCTGATCCGCACGTCCTATCCGCACATGACCACGCTGATGGGCACCGCGCATCCCAGCGCCCGGGTGGAATCGTGGCTGGCGCGGCACGGGAATCCGCGCCCCTCGCCCGACCCAGACAGCTGAGTCAGGCGGTCGCGGCGCGCTCGGCGGGCTGCGGCAGGACGCCGACCAGTTCGCCGAAGCGGGCGAGCACCTTCTCGTGGTAGAGCGCGAACAGGTCCTCGAACAGCGCCAGCTGCGCCTCGGTCGGGCCGGACCCGGTGTCCCACACCGCCAGCAGCGCCCGCCACACCAGCACGTGCAGATCCGGCGCGACCGCGAAGTAGGCGGTGACCGCCTCGGGGACCTCGACGACCATGTCGGCGATCGAGTTCAGCACGGCCCGCTGCATGCTCATGCCGAGCACGCCGAGCAGCGTGCGCACCAGCGACACCTCGGCGGCCAGGATGGCGATGCGGTCGGGGTCCTCGCGGCGGGCGAGGGCCTCCAATTCGTCGACGGCAGCGGCCAGTCCGGCCGGATCGAGCACCTTCTCGGCGGCCGTGTAACCCAGCAGCGCCTCGAGCACGATGCCGCGTTCGACGTCGACGATGTCGGCGAACATCTCGGCCGCGAGTTCCGGCGCGGCGACGGAGAAGCGGAAGAGGTGACGGTAGACGTCCATGCCGCCGTCCTGCCGGACGTCACGGATGGTGAAGCCCTTGCCACGGCGCGCCTCGACGAAGCCGTAGGACTCGAGCCTGCCCAGCGTCAACTGTGCGGTGGCCCGGTTCATACCGAACTCCTCGGCCACCTGGCGGACCGACGGCATCAGATCACCCGGCAGATACTCGCCCGTGGCGACCCGGCGGGCCAGCTCGTCGGCGACGTCGGCGACCACCGTCCGGGGTCCCATCGAAATATCACCTCTCGGTCATGATCCGGATACGTCCCAGACAGTCTAGGTGTTCCTGAATGCCCCTGCACGCACCTCGCACCCCGGTGCCCACATGTGTGCAGTCTCACTTCCCCCGCCAACGCCCGGCAACCGCGAAAACACGCGGAAATCGGACGAAACGGGACGCGTCTGGATCAGACAGCAACGGCCCCGCACGTCCGCGCCGGCCTCAGATCATCTCCTTCTCGCCCATCCAGCGCATGATCGGCCAGCCGAGCAGGACCGGGATCCAGCAGGTGAGCACGCGGTACAGCAGGACCGCGGGCACCGCGATCTCGGTCGGCAGGCCGAAGGCGGCCAGGCCGCCGATGAGCGCGGCCTCGACCGCGCCGACGCCGCCGGGGGTCGGCGCGGCGGAGGCCAGGGTGCCGCCGATCATGGTGACGATGGCGACGGTGACGAAATTGGTGCTGCCGCCGAACGCCTCGACGCTGGCCCACAGCGCCAGCGCCTGGCCGAGGATGATCGCGCCGCAGCCGCCGATGATCAGCGAGAACCGCTTGGGGTCGCGCGCGAGGCCGGTCAGCTCGGCGGTCACCTCCTGCACCTGCGGCCGGACCGCCGTCCTGACCCAGTGCCGCAGCTTCGGCACGAACATGAACACCCCGACGATGCCGAGGATCACGCCCGCGACGAGGTAGATGATCGTCGGGTCCGGCACGAAGTGCGAGAGGTTGGTGGAGGTGCCCGCCACCACGGAGAACACGACGAGCAGCCCGACATGGGTGATCACCTGGACCGACTGCTGCAACGCGACCGCCGCCGTGGCCCGCACGGTGGACATCCCCGCCTGCTGGAGGAACCGCACACCGAGCGCGAGCCCGCCGACACCGGCAGGCGTCGTCGTCGCGGCGAAGGTATTGGCTACCTGTTCGAGCAGCACCAGACGGAAACGGACGAGCCCGTCGGCGCAGGCCCACAGTGCCGCGGCCGCGCCGAAGTAGGTGACCGCCGAGATCGCGAGGCCGAGCAGCGCCCACCACCAGTTGGCGGTGCGCAGCTGGGTGAAGAAGGTCGGCACCTGGCTGATGAACGGGTAGGCCACGTAGACCAGGCCGACCAGCAGCACCAGCTGGATGACCTGGTTGCGGTTGAACCGGGTGAGCTGCTCGGCGGGGATGCGCGAGTGCCCGGTCTGCGCGCGGATCTCCTCGCGGGCGGTGGAGAGGACGTCCTTCCAGTCCGGCACGAACCGGCGGATGCCGGTGGGCATGGCGGACTTGGTGAGCCGCCCGGCCGCCGTCACCACCGTCTCCTTGCCGAGCACCTCCAGCGCGGTGGCGACGGCGGTGTGCTTGCCGAACAGCGCGGTGGTGGTGACCAGCAGCTGGGCGATGTCGGACTGCCGCTGCGCCTCGGAGGCGCCGAATTCGGCCGCGGCGAACCCGCCGAACAGGGTCACCCCCTGCTGCACCCGGATGTAGTCGGGCTGGAGGTCGCCGAGCGAGATCTGGTTGTCGTGCAGGGTCTTCAGCGAGCGCCAGACGCCGGGCAGCACCTGGCTCGACAGTTCCCGCAGCGGGGTGGCGGTCGGCACGGTGTGCGCGTAGAGCACCCAGCCGCGGTCGAGGCCGGCCACGGCGACCTGACGGCAGTCGGCCATGCCGTGGTCGCCGATCGCGATGCCCATGAGCGCCCGGTGCTCGACGGCGCGGTGCATCGAGCCGTGCAGCGGCGCGGTCTCGCTGGAGCGGAAGGTGATCCAGCGCCACAGCTGCTTCAGCGCGCCGAAGCTGCGCTGGTTCTTGCCGTAGAGCTCGACGACGAGTTCGGCCTCGGGCCCGCCGACCTCGGTGGCCAGCATCAGCGGTCCGCGCCCGGCCGGATGCACGACCGTGAACGACCGCACGGTGTAGCCGCGCGCGGCCAGCACCCGGACCGCGCCGTCGAGCGGCACCGACAGGGCAGGCGTGCCGACCAGCCAGACGATCGCCGCGCCGACCAGCCAGCCCACCGCGAGGCCGAACATGGCCCTTGCGGGCACCACCGAGGAGACCACCAGGTGGATCGGCGCGAACATCAACAGCAGGAACCACATCCAGCGCCGCGGCCGGGTGGGCAGCCAGGGGCTCGACACGGTCAGCATCGCCGCCAGCATCGCGATCCAGCGCGGGTCGTCGAGGAACTGCGAGAGGAAGGTGTTGTCGAGCCGGTCCGGCACCTGCAGATGCCACTTCGGGGTGGAGAGCCCGGTGCCCGTGATCGACAGCGCGAGGACCGCGAGCAGGCCCGCGGCAGCGTAGCCGGCGAAGAGCTTCCACTGCCTGCCGAGCGCGAGCTCGATGAGGATCGCGAACGGCAGTGCCAGGATCAGGATTCCGTAGATCAGGTAGACCAGGTTGGACTGATCCGGGTTGAGGAAGTCGACGATGCCGGAGACCGACTTCTCCAGCGCCAGCCATTCGGGCCGGGTGATCAGCGAGCCCGCGACGACGATCGCGACGCCGCCCATGGCGAGGACGACCCGGACGATGTCACTGGTCCGCCGGATCAACGGCTGCAGCAGGCTCCCGGTTACCGGGATCTCCCGCCCGTCGACTCGCATGTGCCGCACGATACACACCGCCCTCCCGCCGACCCGCCCTCGACATCGCGCGCCGCGCCGACCAGCGTCAATCCGCGCCGAGACCGTGCACAGCACCGGTCATGTCGCCCCGGTCGACGGCCACGATCGCCCGCAGCACCGGCTCCGGCGCGACCCGGGCGGGATACCCCTGGGCCACGAGGGTGTTGACCCGGACCCCGAGCGGCCCGCACACACGCGCGAGTTCGGCGGCCAGCGCGGCCCGCGCGGCGCGGGTGACGGCGGCCGCGCCCGCGACCTCGTCCGGGCAGACGGTGACGATGTTGCGGTCGGCCGCCCGGTTCGCCGGGACGTCGGTCCAGACCCGCTCGGCCAGCGCGGCCGACAGGGCGAGGGGCACGGTCACCTCGGCGTCGAGCCCCGCCCGGAGCGCCGCGGCGCCCGCGTCGAGCAGCCCGGCGTCCGGTTCCGGCGGGGCGGGCAGGTCGACGAGCAGGTCGACCCGGCCGAACCGCGCCAGCGCCAGGTCGACGACCCGGGCCACCGCGCCGGGCTCGGCGAGGTCGGCGCGCACGACGAAGATCCGGTCGCGGTTCTCGGCGATGTCGGCGCCGGGCGCGAGCGGGTCGACGAACCACTCCTCCTGCGACGGCGCGGCCGGGGTGGCCGCGCCGCAGATCGCGACGATGTCGTACCGGTCGCGCAGGCGGCGGCAGAACGCGTCGCCGAGCGGGGTGCTCGCGCCGATGAGCAGGCAGACACGGCGGGTGGTCATGCGATGCCTCCGGTTCCGGGCGCCTGCGCGCCGGTCAGCCAGGTGACGACGACGCCGCCGTCCCCGGTGAGCGTGCAGTCGGTGCGCGGGTTCGGCCGCCACAGCGCCAGCGAACCGGGTTGCGCCGCAACGGTTCGCGCCGGCCCGCCCGCGCCGAGTCGCAGCGTCAGCTCGGCGGCCTCGTCGGCGAAGAACACCGCGACGACGGCGTGTTCGCGCGACAGCGGGACCTCCGCGGCCCGGCCGAGGACCCCGCCGAGGGCGCCGGGCGCGTCCGTGAACCCGGCCAGCAGCCGGGCCCATTCCCGGCTCGCGAACAGCGCGGTCGGGCCGTCGGTCCAGTCGGCGTGCGTGGTGTCACGCCCCTGTCCCGCCGCCGCCGCGACCTCGGCGGCCAGCCGGACCGCGAAGAACTCCGCGAACACGCCCGCTGCGTAGACGTGCGGAAACGGCCGCTCCCGATGGATCCAGTGCCGGTGCGCCAGCAATTCGGCGAACCACGGTGGCGCCCATTCCGATTCCCCGGCCACGATCTCTCCCTCCCCGCACACGATCGACGCCGATCCTATTTCCCGTCGCCGCCCTGACACCATCGTGGGGTGACTCGAGATCTTCGCGTGTGTTTCCTCGGCGACTCCCTCGTCGCCGGGGTCGGTGACCGGTCCGGGCTCGGCTGGCCGGGCAGGCTCACCGCCCGGTCGTACGCGGCCGGGCAGCCGCTGACCCCGTACAACCTGGGGGTGCGCGGCGCGACCTCGCCGCAGATCCGCGCCCGCTGGCGCGCCGAGTGCGAACCCCGCCTCCCCTCGGGCACCGACGCGCGCGTCGCGCTCTCCTGCGGGGTCAACGACACCCACGTGCTCGACGGAGCGCGGCGCGTGCCGCTCGCGGTCTCCGTGGAGACCGTCACCGCGCTGCTCGCCGAATTCGCCGAGGCCGGCCTGCCCGCGCTCGTCGTCGGGCCGCCGGCGGTGCGGGATCCGGCGCACAACGAGGCGATCGCGGAACTGGACGCCGCCTTCGCCGCCGTGTGCGCGACGGCCGGGGTCGCGTACGTGCCGGTGTACGCGGCGCTGCGGGCGTCCGCGGCGTGGATGGCCGAGGTCGCCGCGATCGACGGCGCCCACCCGGGCGCCGCGGGATACGCCGAGCTGGCGGCGCTGATCGCCCCGCGGTGGGACCGGTTCGTCACCGCCTAGGGTGAGGGCGGTCACAGCGCGTCACAGCGGCCGGTCCCGGACCGTCCCATCTCCGACCGAACAGCAGCGGACGAAGGAGATCTCATGCGGGTACTTCTGGCAGGCGCCACCGGAGCCATCGGGCAGCCGCTCATCCGCGCGCTCACGGCGAACGGGCACAGCGTCCTCGCGCTCGTCCGCGACCCGGCCAAGCACGCGCTGGTACGCGAACTCGGCGCCACCCCGGTCGCCGGTGACGCCCTCGACCGCGACGGCTTGCTGCGCGCCGTCGACGGGCTCACCGCCGACGCGGTGCTGCACGAGGCGACCGCGCTGCGGGAGGTGAAGCCGCAACGCGCCATTCCCGCCGACGACCCGACCGGGCTGCTCCGCACCGTCGGCACGGCCAACCTGCTCGCGGCCGCGGAGGCGCTCGGTGCCCGCCGCTTCCTGGTCCAGTCGCTGATCCTCGGCTACGGATACCGCGATCACGGCGATCGCCCGCTCACCGAGGACGATCCGTTCGGCGTCTACGACGGCGGCGCGGCCGACGAGGTGGTGCGGGCGTGCGTGTCGGCCGAGGAGCAGGTCTTCGCCGCCGACGTGGAGGGCATCGCGCTGCGCTACGGCCTGTTCTACGGTCCGCACGCGTTCAGCGACCTGTTCGCCGGGATGATGCGCAAGCGCCTGCCCGTCGGCCCGCTCGGCCCCGGCGGCGTCAACACCTGGCTGCACGTGGCCGACGCCGCCGCGGGCACCGTCGCCGCGCTCGAGCGCGGGCAGGGCGGCCGCGCCTACAATCTCGCCGACGACACCCCGATCACCTGGCGGGAGTTCTTCGCCGAGGTCGCCCGGTCGGCGGGCACGCCGCGCCCGATCCGGTTGCCCGCGTGGCTGATCCGGCTGGCGGTGCCGTATCTAGGTGCGCTGATGGTCGATACATCGATGCGGATCTCCAGCGCGCGAGCGCACAACGAACTCGGCTGGCGGCCACGGTATCCCAGCGTGGCCGCGGGCCTGGCCGCTCAGTAGGCGGCGACGGCGGCGTGGTCGTGCGCGGGCAGCACGACGATGTCGTCGGGCAGCGCGGCCAAGCGGTGCACGGTGGCGAAGGCGGTGTCGCGGTCGGCGTCGAGCAGCAGGCCGGGCAGCGGCGCCTTCTCCCGGATCAGGTCGAGCTGCCGCGTCGACCACACCGCGTCACCGGCCAGCAGGACCCGCGAGCCGTCGGCGAGGGCGAGCAGGACGCCGACGCTGCCCGGCGTGTGCCCGGCCAGGTCGACGAGCAGCACGGCGCCGTCGCCGAACAGGTCGTGGCTGCGCGCGAAGGTCAGCACCGGCGGGCCGGTCAGCTCGTAGCGGTGGAATTCGCGCCCGCGCAGCGGGCCGCGGGCGACGCCGAGCGGCGCGTGCGATCCGCCCATGGCCCAGTGGTATTCGGCCTCGGTGACCCGGATCGGGATCCAGCCCGGCAGCTCGTACAGGCCGGCCACGTGGTCCCAGTGCAGATGGGTGGGCAGCACGAAATCGATCTCGGCGCCGCCGAGCCCGTGCGCGGCGAGGACGTCGGTCAGCGCGCGCACCGGGCCGCCCGGCGCGAGCAGGGACGGCAGCGGGAACGGGAGCTCGGGCAGCACCCGCCCGACGACGCCCGCGCACAGCGCCGGATCGACGAGGAACCGGCCGTCGGGGTGCTCGACCAGGAACCCCGACATGGTCAGCCGGGTGGTCCCGAACCCGGGGCTGCCCGCGGTGACGAACGCGGCGGGCCCGCCGTAGGCGGCCTGTTCGAGCCGGGTCAGCGTCACGGTGGCGCGCGCCGGGGGCAGCGGCGCGAGCGGCACCTCGAGCCACGCGGGCTCGGGCCGCCGGGGCCGCACCCAGTCCAGCGGCGTGGCGGCCACCGCCGCACAGGTGAGCAGCACCGCCGCCGTCCCCGGTGTTCGTTCCGCCCGGTCCGCGGCCCCTGACTCGCCCATGCGGCCACGGTAGGCGACCGCGCCGACCCCGACCAACCGAGGTGATCAGCGCGACACCCCGCGATCGTCCCGGCTCGCGCCGCCGGGCGGACCGATGATGGGTCGATGGCCGATCAGATCCTCACCGTCCGGTGGAAAGACGAACCCGACGAGCACGACTATCCCGCCGCCGCGGACTACCTCCAACTGCTCGCGGACAACCATCTGGTGGACGAGCTCGTCGCCGAACTCCGGCGCGCGCCGCTGGTCCACAAGAAGGCGAAGGACATCCTGCGCGCCTCCCGCCTCGAGGCGCTGACCCCCGACAACCCCCACGTACGCCACGACCTGCTCAAGATCAACGAGGGCAGGAAGCTGTCCCCGATCCTGCTGGTGCGCGGCGACTGCCGGCGCGACCTGCCCATGCTCATCGCCGACGGCTACCACCGCGTCTGCGCCCTGTACTTCGCCGACGAGAACGTCGCCATACCCTGCAAGATCGCCGCCCTGCCATGACCTTCGCCACGCTGGCCCTCGTCGTCACGATCGGGCTGCTCGGACCCCTGCTCGCCCTGCCGCGGCGCTGGCACCTGCCGGTCGTGCTCGGCGAACTCACCGCCGGCGTCGTCTTCGGCGCCACCGGGTTCGGCGTGCTCGACGCGACCGACGAGACGTTCACCTTCCTCGCCGACATGGGATTCGCGCTGGTCATGTTCGCCGCGGGCACCCATGTCCCGGTGCGTGATCCGGCGGTGCGTGGCGCGCTGGGGTCGGGGCTGCTCCGGGCGGCGGTGGTCGGCGTGGCGGCGGCGGTGGGCGGCTGGGCGGTGGCCCAGGTCTTCGGCATCGGCCACGCCGCGGTGTACGCGGTGCTCATGGCCTCCTCCTCGGCGGCCATGGTGCTGCCGATCATCGATCAGCTCGGCCTCACCGGGCCGCCGGTGCTGTCGCTGACCGCGCAGGTCGCCATCGCCGACACCGCCTGCGTGGTCGCCCTGCCGCTCGTCATCGACCCGGCCCACGCGGTGCGCGCGGGCATCGGCGCGGTCGTGGTCGGGCTGTGCGCGGTCGTGATGTTCCTGCTGCTGCGCTACCTCTACGACACCGGGGCCCAGCGCCGCACCCACGAGGTGTCCGAGGACCGCAAGTTCACCGTCGAGCTGCGGATCAGCCTGGTGATGGTGTTCGCGCTGTGCGGCGTGGCCAGCGCGATGCACGTCTCGATCATGCTCGGCGGGTTCGCGGCGGGGCTCGCGGTGGCCGGGGTCGGCGAGCCGCGGCGGGTCGCCAAGCAGGTGTTCGCGATCAGCGAGGGCCTGCTCGCGCCGCTGTTCTTCGTCTGGCTCGGCGCGCGGCTGAATCTCCGTGAGCTGGGCGAACATCCGCAGTTCGTGCTGCTCGGCCTGACGCTGGGCTTCGGCGCGGTGCTCGTGCACTGCGTGACGAGGGCACTCGGGCAGCCGCTCGCCTACGGCGCGCTGGCCGCGGCGCAGATCGGGGTGCCGGTGGCCGCGGTGACCGTCGGCGAACAGCTCGCGGTGCTGGTGCCGGGCGAAGGGTCGGCCATCATGCTGGCCGCCCTGTGCACCATCGTGGTGGCGTCGATCGCGGCGGGCAGGCTCGCGGCACGCAAGCTGGAGCCGCACCCGGACACGCCGAGCGTCTAGTCGCGGCGGCCCATCAACCGATCGGTTTCGCGGCGTTCGCGTTTCGTCGGCCTGCCCGCGCCCCGGTCCCGGCGCGGCTGCGCGGCCAGGATCTCCTTGGGCGGCGGTGGCGGGCTGCGGTCGATGAGACACTCGGCGGCGACGGGCGGACCCACCCGCTTGTGCACGATCCGGGCGACGATCACGATCCGTTCGAGACCGGCCTACCGGACCCGGACCTCGTCGCCGAGGTGCACCGGCTGAGCGGGTTTGGCGGTCGCCCCGTTGACACGCACGTGACCGCCGCGGCAGGCCTCTGCCGCGGCGGAACGAGTCTTGAACAGTCGCACCGCCCAGGTCCACGAGTCGACGCGGGCCCGGGTGGTGGAGCGCTGTTCGGCGGGGGACACCCCCTAGACGATACGGCGGGCGGTCACCACGTCGTCGGCGCTGAGGTGGGTGTAGGAGACCGGGGTACCGGACTGCACCGCGTTCAGCAGCTGGCCGTTGCCCGCGTAGATGCCGACGTGGCCGCCGCCGTTGGTGATGACGATGTCACCGGCGCGCAGGTTGTCGAAGGACACCGGGGCACCGACGTGGGACTGTTCGAAGCTGGTGCGGGGCAGCTCGACACCGGCCTGCCGGAAGGCCCACTGGACCAGGCCGGAGCAGTCGAAGGAGTTCGGGCCGGTGGCGCCCCAGGAGTAGTTGGCGCCGACCTTGGTCCGCGCGGCGTCGAGGGCGATGTTGCCCGCGCTCTGCTCCTGCTGCTGGAACGGGTTGGCGAACTGCGGCGCCTGCGGCGCGCTCGGCGCGGCCTGCATGGACTGCAGCTGCTTGTTGAGCTCCTGGACCGGCTGGTCCAGCTCGGGCGGCAGGTCGACGTTGCCGAAGCCCGGGATGTTCAGGGTGGCGGCCATGGCCGGGATGGCAGGCATCGCGCCCGTCGTAGCGGCCACCGCACCCATGACGAGCGCGCCCTTGACGGAACTCGGCAGACGAGAATCCCGCTGCAAGCTGTGTTTACCCACTGAGACGAATCTCCGATCTTGCGCTTCCCGCCAAGGCTCCGGATCGCCTTGGCTCCGGGTGGTTTCGGCGGTGACTCAGCGGCGCCGCTTCTCTGACGAAACGACAGACTCCGCTAAGTCACGAGAAGATTACGGCGTGTGATGCGCCCTGTCCAGCGAAGCATGCAAGTTGTTTTCCCGCATCCCTATCGTCGCAGGACAGCCAGGTGTTACCCGGCGTGTCGCGATCGGGTCACGGCTCCGCGCGCCGCGAGGCGCCGCCGTGACCCGGTCATCCACGGGCGGGACGGGCGGGACGGCCGAGCGCGCGTTCGAGCGCCTCGATGCGGTGACGTGCCTGTGCGAGTTCGACTTCCAGGTTGCCGAGGGCGAGCACCAGCTGGCCGACCGCCAGATCGGCGACGAGCTGGGGATCGTCGTCGAGGGCGGCGAACGCGGCGATCAGGTTCTGCTTGATCATCTCGGCCTGGGGCGCGCCTTCCGGGACGGGCCAGGAGGCGATCATGGCGGCGGTGGTGCGCGGGCCGGTTTCGTCGTCGGACATGCCGCTCCGTTTCGCGTGGACTATCGGATTCGCTAGCAGTATCTAGGACACGGGGCAGAGATACCGAGAATCTCCTACGCTGACGCGCTACGGTTTTCGGGCATGGACCCCGTGCGCAATCCGTACGCCCCCGGCGCCGGACAGCGTCCACCCGAACTGGCCGGGCGCGACAAACAGCTGGCCGCCTTCGACATCGTGCTGGAACGGGTCGCCCGCGGCAGGCCCGAGCGCAGCGTCATGCTCACCGGGCTGCGCGGCGTCGGCAAGACGGTCCTGCTCAACCAGCTCCGCTCGGCCGCCATCTCGCGCGGCTGGGGCACCGGCAAGATCGAGGCGCGGCCCGACCAGGACCTGCGCAGGCCGCTGTCCTCGGCGCTGCACATGGCGGTGCGGGCGATCGCCGCCGCGCACCGCAACCCCGAACAGGTCGACGATTTCCTCGGCATCCTGAAGGCCTTCGCGCTGCGGGCCACCGCCGACAAGGGCATGCGCGAGCGCTGGCAGCCGGGCATCGACGTGCCTGCGGTGACCGGCCGCGCCGATTCCGGTGACATCGAGATCGACCTGATCGAACTGTTCCGGGAGGCCGCCGCGCTGGCGGCGGCCATGGGGATCGGCATCGGGTTGTTCATCGACGAGATGCAGGACCTGGGGCCGGCGGACGTGTCGGCCATCTGCGGCGCCTGCCACGAGCTCAGCCAGGACGCCGCGCCGCTCATCGTGGTCGGCGCGGGCCTGCCGCACCTGCCCGCGGTGCTCTCGGCCTCGAAGAGCTACTCCGAGCGGCTGTTCGGCTATCACCGCATCGACCGGCTCGACCGGGAGTCGGCCGACCAGGCGCTCATCGCGCCCGCCGAACGCGAGGACGTGAAGTTCACCGCCGAGGCGCTGGAGTCGCTGTACCGCAAGGCCGACGGCTACCCGTACTTCGTGCAGGCCTACGGCAAGGCCACCTGGGACCAGGCGCCCGACAGCCCGATCACGGCCGAGGACGTGGAGGTGGCCTCCCCGACCGCCGAGGAGGAGCTGGCGGTCGGCTTCTTCGGGTCCCGCTACGAGCGGGCGACGCCTGCCGAGCGCGAGTACATGCGCGCGATGGCCGACCTGTCCGGCGACGACGGCCCGGTCGCCACCGCGGCGGTGGCCGCCGAACTCGGGCGCAAGCCCGCGTCGCTGTCCCCGGCGCGCGACGGCCTGATCAAGAAGGGCCTGATCTACTCCGCCGAGCGCGGCACCATCGGCTTCACCGTGCCGCATTTCGGCCGCTACCTGCGCAGCGTGTGATGCCTACACCTTTCTGGTCGTGTCTAGCGAAGAGGCTAGAAGGGGTGAGAGAGACCGATCGAGGCCGGAATCGAGCCGACTATCGAACTTTCTAGGAAAATGGCTAGAAAGCCGTATCTTTTGCCGATTCGCAACGATGTGGCGCCACGGATCAACGAATCCATAACGCCGGGCGTGGGGCACTAACGCCGCGGAAATCACTTCCGACAAGCCGGGCAGGGGTACCCGAGCCCACCGGAGGAGGACGCCATGCCGCAGCCGCCCATCCGCCGCGCCGCCGATCTCGACGGACACCGCGCGACCGTGGTCGCCGACGACGGCGTGCCGATCTCCGTGCGCACCTTCGGGGAGCCCGACGCCGCGCTGACCGTCGTCTTCGTCCACGGCCACTGCCTGCACACCGAATCCTGGTCGGTGCTGCGCGAGCATCTGCACGGCCACTGGCGTTCCGGCACCCGCATGGTCTTCTACGACCACCGCGGCCACGGCGAATCCGGCCACGCCGACCCCGCCACCTACACCATCGACCAGCTCGCCCACGACCTCGAAGCGGTCCTGCGCTGCCTGGCCCCTGCCGGGCCGGTCGTCCTGATCGGCCACTCGATGGGCGCGATGGTGGTCCTGGCCTACACCCGGCTCTACCCGCAGTCGGTCGGGGAGCGGGTCGCGGGCATCGGCCTCATCGCGGGCGCGGCGGGCGGGCTGACCGAGATCGGACTCGGCAGGCTGCTCAACCGTTTCGCGGTCGCCTCGCTCCAGCACGTCGTGGTGCGCGCGCCGCGAATCCTCCAGGCCTCCAAGCGTTTCTCCCGCTGGCTGCTCGCGCCGCTGATCCGCGAGACCGCCGCGGGCACCCGCCACACCACTCCGCGCATGGCCGCGGTGGCGACCGCCATCCTGAGCGAGACGCCCCTGCTGACCATGTCGGGGTTCCTGGGCTCCCTGCTGACCTACGACGAGTCGGGCACCCTGGCCCGCCTGCGCGAGCTGCCCGCGCTGGTGCTCGCGGGCTCGGCCGACCTCATGGTGCCGTTCGCCCACTCCGTCGTGCTGGCCTCCCAGCTGGGCGCCGCCGAGCTGGTCCGGATCGACGGCGCCGGCCACAGCGTCATCCTCGACTGCGCCGACGAGGTCGCGCGCAGCGTCGCCGGCCTGGTCGAACGCGCCGCAGCGGGCATCGCCGACCGGTACGCGGTCGCGGGCTGAAGCAACCTCCCACCCCATTCGAAAAGATCGGTTACTGTGGTGTAGATCACGATGTGTGTTGAGTCACAGGAGGTATCCATGACACGCAGCGACATTCAGGAACTCCGCTTCGCGGTCGGCCAACTCCGGCAATCCATCGGCACACTGCGCAACAACTTCGGTGACGCACCGACCATCCGCCGCCTGGAGAACGATCTCGAACGCCTCGTCATCGACGCCGAGGAGTTCGAGCAGTCCCCACCGCCGGAGCGTTCCGGGCAGCGCGCGGCGCCGATCTACGTCCCGGACAGCAAGCACGACGAAGCGGCCTGGATGGGGGCCCAGGACGAAGGACTCGGCTTCCACTCCCGCCCGCGGACGGTGTAGCGGGAGCCCCGGCTCAGATGCGGTGCCTGCCCCGGCGACCGGGGCGGGCACCGTGGAAACGGGCCCCGCGCGGCGCCTCCGCCGGTTCGGCCCGTTCCGCCGACTCGAACAGCGCCGCGATGCCGTGATCGGGCCCGAGGGCGATCGCCTCCAGCCCGAGCCTGCCCTCGCAGCGGTCGAGTTCGTGCAGCATCGTGGTCATGATCCGCAGGCCGGTCGCGCCGACGGGATGCCCGAGCGCGATCGCCGACCCGTTGACGTTGAGCCGTTCGAGCGGGTCGATCCCCCACTCGGTCGCCAGGGCGAGCACCTCGACCGCGTATCCCTCGTTGATCTCGAGCAGATCGATGTCGTCGAAGGTGTAGCCGGTGCGATGCAGCAGTTTCGCCACCGCGGGCGCCGCGCCGAGCGCTGGGCCGTCGCCGTCGTCGCAGCCGGCGGCGGCCCAGCCCGCCAGGTAGGCCATCGGCCGCAGGCCGAGCTCCTCGAGGCGGTCCTCGGCCACGACCAGGCAGGCCGACGCGCCGAGCCGGTGGGTACCCATGTTCCCCTCGGTGACCACGCCGCCGTCCAGCAGCGGCCGCAGCGCGGCCAGGGTCCGCGACGACACGTCCTCGCGCAGGCCCTCGTCCCGGACGACGCAGTGCTCGGGGTGGCGCGGATCCACCGACACCGGCACCACCTCGGCGCCGAAGGTGCCCTGCCGCCAGGCGCGCGCCGCCTTGTGGTGGCCGGCCGCCGCGTACCGGTCGGCCTCGGTCCGGCTGATGCCGTAATACCCGGCGAGGTATTCGGCGTTGCGCAGGCCGTCGGCGCCCCCGGGCAGGCCACCGCCGCTCGCGGCACACTCGACCCCGCCCGCCACGACGACGTCGGCGGCCCCGGTCTGCACCATCATGGCCGCGGTGATCACCGCCTGCAGCCCGCTGCCGCTGTGCCGCTCGGTGAGGAAGCCGGGCACCGCGAACGGCAGCCCCGCCCCGCGGGCGGCGAGCTTGCCGATGGCGGGCACGTCGGCCAGGCCGCCACCGATACAGGCCAGCGCGACGTCCTCGATCCGTAGCGGATCGATCCCGGAACGCTCCAGCACAGCCGACAGGACCGTGGTCGCCAACCAGTCGGCAGGCATGCCGGACAGCGCACCGCCCGCTATCCCATTCGGCGTGCGCACGGGCGCCACGATGGCAGCTCTTCTCATGACGTGACCTCCTGGGCCAAGGTCACCACAGATTTGTTGCCCCGCCGTGACAAGCACTTATCGGCACGAGATCAGGCGTATGGTGCTCTGCATCACATTCGCTCGCGAGGGGTATCACCGCCCCTTCGCATGATCGGATCAGCGAGGCGTCGCCTGTGAGTGCCGCACCGACCACCGGCCCCGCGACGGGGACCGGCGTTTTCAGCAGGACCCGAGCCCGAATCTCCGCGCGCACGTTGCGCACCGACCGCTGGTGGGTTCCGCCCCTGGTCACGGTGGTCGGACTGGCCGCGTTCGTCATCTACGCGACGGTCAGATCCTTTGTGCGTACGGCCTATTGGGTGAACGAATACCACTACCTCACCCCCTTCTACTCCCCCTGCCTGAGCGCGTCGTGCGCGCCGGGGTCCAGCCACTTCGGCACGCCGTTCCCCGAGCTGCCGATGTGGATCCCGCTCGGCTTCGTCGTGCTGCCGTTCCTGCTCGGCTTCCGGTTGACCTGCTACTACTACCGCAAGGCCTACTACCGCTCGGTGTGGTTCTCGCCGCCGGCCTGCGCCGTGGCCGAACCGCACGCCCGCTACACCGGCGAGACGAAACTGCCGCTGATCATCCAGAACGCGCACCGCTACTTCTTCTATGTGGCCCTGCTCGTTTCGCTGATCAACACCTACGACGCGATCTACGCCTTCCACGGCAGCGGCGGCGGATTCGGCTTCGGCCTCGGCAACGTCGTGCTGGTGGTGAACGTCGTCCTGCTGTGGGCGTACACCCTGTCGTGCCATTCGTGCAGGCACATCGCGGGCGGGCGGCTCAAGCACTTCTCGGCGCACCCGGTGCGCTACTGGTTCTGGACCCAGGTCTCCAAGCTCAACACCCGGCACATGGCCCTGGCCTGGACGACGCTGGGCACCCTCGTGCTCACCGACTTCTACGTGATGCTGGTGGCCTCGGGCACCATCTCCGATCTCCGGTTCATCGACTGATTCTCATTCTCCCAGGAGTTTTTCGTCATGCCAGAAGTGGAACGGCACAACTACGACGTCGTGGTGATCGGTGCCGGAGGGGCAGGCTTGCGCGCGGTCATCGAGGCCAGGGAGCAAGGACTGTCGGTGGCCGTGGTGTGCAAGTCGCTGTTCGGCAAGGCGCACACCGTCATGGCCGAGGGCGGTTGCGCCGCCTCGATGGGCAACGCCAACGAGAAGGACACGTGGCAGACCCATTTCAAGGACACGATGCGCGGGGGCAAGTTCCTCAACAACTGGCGCATGGCCGAGTTGCACGCGCAGGAGGCGCCGCAGCGGGTCTGGGAGCTGGAAACCTATGGCGCCCTGTTCGATCGGACGCCCGACGGACGGATCAGCCAGCGCAACTTCGGCGGCCACACCTATCCGCGCCTGGCGCACGTCGGTGACCGCACCGGGCTCGAGATCATCCGCACCATGCAGCAGAAGATCGTCTCGCTGCAGCAGGAGGACCACGCCGAGACCGGCGACTACGAGGCGCGCATCAAGGTCTTCGCCGAATGCACCATCACCGAGCTGCTCACCGAGAACGGCGCGGTGGCGGGCGCTTTCGGCTACTGGCGCGAGTCGGGGCGCTTCGTGCTGTTCGAGGCGCCCGCGATCGTGCTGGCCACCGGCGGCATCGGCAAGTCCTACAAGGTGACCTCGAACTCCTGGGAGTACACCGGCGACGGCCACGCGCTGGCCCTGCGGGCGGGCGCGACGCTGATCAACATGGAATTCCTGCAGTTCCACCCGACCGGCATGGTCTGGCCGCCGAGCGTGAAGGGCATCCTGGTCACCGAGGGCGTGCGCGGCGACGGCGGCGTGCTGAAGAACACCGACGGCAAGCGCTTCATGTTCGACTACATCCCCGCGGTGTTCAAGGGCCAGTACGCCGAGACCGAGGAAGAGGCCGACCAGTGGCTGCGCGACAACGACTCCGCGCGCCGCACCCCCGACCTGCTGCCCCGCGACGAGGTCGCGCGCGCCATCAACGAGGAGGTCAAGGCGGGTCGCGGCACCGAGCACGGCGGCGTCTATCTCGACATCGCCTCGCGCATGCCCGCCGAGGAGATCGTGCGCAGGCTGCCCTCGATGCACCATCAGTTCAAGGAACTCGCCGACGTCGACATCACCGCCGAGCCGATGGAGGTCGGCCCGACCTGCCACTACGTGATGGGCGGGATCGAGGTCGACCCGGACACCGGCGCGGCGGTCGTCCCCGGATTGTTCGCCGCCGGTGAGTGTTCCGGCGGGATGCACGGCTCCAACCGGCTGGGCGGCAACTCGCTGTCGGACCTGCTGGTGTTCGGCCGGCGCGCCGGGCTCGGCGCCTCGGCCTACGTGCAGGGCCTGACCGCGCGGCCGCGGCCCGACGACGCCGACATCGCGGCCGCGGCGCGGAGCGCGCTCGCGCCGTTCGATCCGCCCGCCACCGGCACGGGCGAGAACCCCTACACCCTGCACACCGAGCTCCAGCAGACGATGAACGACCTGGTCGGCATCATCCGCAAGGAGCACGAGGTACGCGCGGCCATCGAGAAGCTGGCCGAACTGCGGACCCGGTACGCCGACGTGGTCGTGGAGGGGCACCGGCAGTTCAACCCCGGCTGGCACCTGGCCCTCGACCTGGCCAACATGCTGCTGGTCAGCGAATGCGTCGCGCAGGCGGCGCTGCTGCGCACCGAGAGCCGCGGCGGCCACACCCGCGACGACCATCCGGGCATGGACGCCGACTGGCGCCGCACCCTGCTGGTCTGCGCGGTCGATCCGGCGACCGCCGGGGCGCAGGTGCCCGACGTGACGGTCACCCCGGCCGAACAGACACCCATGCGCGAGGACCTGCTCGCCCTGTTCGAGCTCGGCGAACTCGAGAAGTACTACACCGCGGCGGAACTGGCCGGGCATCCCGGCACCGGCGTGGAAGGGAAGGCGTAGCCATGGCGTACGACGCACATTTCCGGGTGTGGCGGGGCACCGACGAGGGTGGCGCGCTGGAGGACTTCACCGTGCCGGTGCACGAGGGCGAGGTCGTCCTCGACATCATCCACCGGCTCCAGGCCACCCAGGCGCCCGACCTCGCGGTGCGCTGGAACTGCAAGGCGGGCAAGTGCGGTTCGTGCTCGGCCGAGGTCAACGGCAGGCCGCGTCTGCTGTGTATGACCCGCATGTCCACCTTCACCGAGGCCGAGGTCGTGACCGTGACCCCGATGCGGACCTTCCCCATCATCAAGGACCTGGTCACCGACGTCTCGTTCAACTACCAGAAGGCAAGGGAGATAACGTCGTTCACCCCGCCCGCCGGACTGGCTCCCGGGGACTACCGGATGCAGCAGGTGGACGTCGAACGCTCCCAGGAGTTCCGCAAGTGCATCGAATGCTTCCTGTGCCAGAACACCTGCCACGTCGTGCGTGACCACGAGGAGAACAAGGCCGCGTTCGCGGGCCCGCGGTATCTCATGCGCATCGCCGAGCTGGAGATGCATCCGCTCGACACCGCGGACCGGCGCGAACAGGCCCAGAACGAGGAAGGCCTCGGCTACTGCAACATCACCAAATGCTGCACCGAGGTCTGCCCCGAACACATCAAGATCACCGACAACGCGCTGATCCCCCTCAAGGAACGGGTCGCCGACAAGAAGTACGACCCGGTGGTCTGGCTCGGCAACAAGCTCTTCCGGCGCGATCGCTAGAGCATCGCCACGACGCCGACCGAGACCGCACCCACCAGCACGCCGACACCGAACGCCGTCGGGAATGATCCGGTGAGTACATAGATTCCGACCGCCGATACCACGAAAAGCAGTACCACGATCAAGCGTTCCACCCCGTCCACCACAGGCACTGGCCTCCGGTACCGGGGTGGCATCTTCTTCAACCCTCGGTCCATGAAGGGAGGGTTACCCGGGTGTTATGCCACCAAACGTCGCGGCGCGACGTAGGTCACGGGCGGTCGAATTCGCCGTCGTGCACGCCCGCGGTGAACGCCGCCCACTCGGCCGGGGTGAAGACGAGCACCGGCCCCTCCGGGTTCTTGCCGTCGCGTAGCGCCACGTGCCCGTCGGCGAGCAGCGCCACCTCGACACTGCCCGAGGCCGCCGCCTCGCCCGCGCGCAGCCAGGTGGCCGCGCTGGTATCGATCGATCCCCCGCCCGACACGCTCACCGCACGGACCCGGCGAGGAACTCGCCGTCGTCGATCCGGCGGGTGAACGCGTCCCAGGACGGACCGTCGAACACCAGCGCGGGACCCGCCGGATTCTTGCTGTCGCGCACGCCGACCCGGCCACCGTGCAGAAAGGCGACCTCGACACAGTCCTTACCGGCGCCGCTGCGGGAACTCTTGAACCAGTGCGCACCGACAAGTTCGAAACTCATGCCACATACTCCTTCGCGACCTGCCGCAGCAGGTGTCTACTCGGCTGGATATCCAGCGCATGGCGCTGGAGGCACTCGTGAGCCCGGTCGTACCTTCTGACATCCGCACGTCGTTCCAGGTAGAGATCGCCGGTGAAGCCTTCGGCGTACACCACCGGTGGTTCGACCGGTTGCCCCTTGCCGTCGGTGCCGAACTCGAGAACCGTGAACGGTCCGGTGGAGACTCCGAGTGGTACACCGGCGGCAAACGGCAGGACGCGCAGCGTGACATTGCCCCTCGTGCTGATGTCGGCCAGATGCCGCAACTGCGCAGCCATCACCTTTGCATCACCGACCACGCGATGCAATACCGACTCGTGCAGGACCACGTCGATCGTCGCGGGCGCGTGGGTGCGGGTGATCAGGGCCTGTCGCTGCAGGCGCAGCTGCACGCGGCGGTCCACTTCGGCGGCCGAATCCTCCGGGTAGCCCAGGACATTGAGGGCGCGGGCGTAGTCGGCGGTCTGGAGCAGGCCGAGGACGAGTTCGGACTGGTAGGCGCGGAGCCCGCGGGCCGAGGCCTCCAGGCCGACGTAGATGTCGAAGTTCTCCGGGATGAGATCGCCGTAGGCGTGCCACCAGCTCTTGACGGCGGCCTGCTGCGCGAGGCCCTTGAGCCCCTCGGCGAGGTCGTCGGGGATGCCGTAGATGCGGCACAGCTCGTGGATGTCGATGGTGCGGATGCGGTCGGACTGGCCCTTCTCCAGTCGTTGCAGGGTGCTCGCGCCCCATTCCATGAGCTTGGCCGCGTCGGCGATGGTCAGGCCCGCCTGGGTCCGCCAGTCCCGCAGGTAGCGGCCGAGCTGCCTGCGCGGCAGCGTGGAGGACACCCCCGCCGCCGATGCCGCCGTCCCCTCGTCGGTCCCGATCGATGCACTTGCCGTCACAGCCCCACTCCCTCTGCGGGTTCGCCCGTCGCCACCGCCCCGATGTGGCACTCGATTTCGTCCACTCTGGGAAATCCTGCACTCCGTCACGGATCTCGTGCTGGGAATTCGGGGGAAATATCGTGATCGGCGTGTACCACCCGGTAGCCGGGCGGTTGCGTGTTCTGCTGTGGTGTGCAACTGAGCCAGCTGAACATGTTCGTCGCGGCCGCACTGCTCAACTGTGGCACCGACCCAGGACCGATGAATCCCGAACAGGCCCATGCGGCAATGCAATTGCATCTCGACTGCACCGTGGACCAGTGCCGGGTGCGGCGCCGTGCCCGCAACACCCTCGTCGACGAGGGACGGTGTGTCCTGGACGAGCGGGCGGTGTACTGAGGCTCAGCGGCTCAGCGCCTGCTGTGATCGGTGAGCGGCGTACGCGGGCCGAACGTCGGTTTGTGCGCCTGACCACTGAGTTCGAGCAGCCGGACGGCCCGGTATCGATGGGGGCGAAGCGGTTCCAGATAGGCCACCATCTCCGCGTCGTCGATCGGGCGGCCCAGCAGCGACCAGCCGACGGTCGCGGCCAGGTGGAAGTCGCCGACCGACAGGGCATCCGGGTCGCCGTACGCCCGCTGGCCGATCTCGGCCGCTGTCCACTCCCCTATACCCGGGACGGTGCGCAGCTTCGCGGCGGCCTCGGCGGGCGGTAGCGCGACGGTGCGTTCGAGCGCGTCGGCCACCCGAGCCGCGCGCACGATGGTCGCCGAGCGCTGCGGTCCGACGTTCGCCCGGTGGTAGCGCCAGGACGGGATGCGGCGCCACGTGTCGGCGTCGGGCGCGAGCAGCAGGCCGCCGGGCCCCGGCGCGGGGTGCCGAACTCGCGCACGAGGGCGCGCCAGGACGCCCACGACGACTTCGTGTGCACCTTCTGTTCCAGCACGGCGGGCACCAGCGCCTCGAAGACCAGTCCGGTGCGCAGCATGCGCAGTCCCGGGACGCGCCGGTGCGCCTCGATCAGCTTCGGGTGCTCCGGGACGAACCCGGCCAGGTCCTCGTCCAGGCAGAGCATGTGGCCGAGGCCGTCGAGGAACTCCTCGGCGCCGGGGCCCCAGGCCGTCGCCTCGGCGCCGTCGGCGCCGTCGCGGCGCAGGCGGAAGGTGACCGGTCCGGACGACAGCCGGGAGGCGTGCCAGTGCGCGCCGTCCGGGGTGACCCGGTGGCACGGGTCACCCGCCCCGCGGCGCAGCGGGGCGACGGTGAGCCCGACGTCGAACGGGCGGTCCGAGCGGACGACCCGGCGCGACCCGGTGGTGTCGAGGGTCGTTGGCACCGGTTCATTCTGCCCCCGCCGGGCGCGCGGGGCCGCGGCGCGGTCAGCCGGGGATGACGATGGGGCAGGAGAGGGCGCCGACGGCGCACGCGAACGACTCGATGACGCCGCGCGCCACGGCGGCGGAGCCGGTGGTCATGGAGCGAATCGTACGGCCGGGCCGTCGGCGTGGAATGCCACCGAATATGGGGGGTCGACCCGGGCGCGCGGACGCGCCGCGCGCGATGCCGGCTCGTAATGGTCCCGGCGCGGCGGCCGATATCCCCGCGACCGGCAAACCGCCGGCAGCCACGGCCGAGGAGGTACGGATGATCACCGACGCACTCAACTGGCTACTCGCCGCATGGGGCAGTGTCTTCGCGGGCAGCTCGGGCTATCACATCCCGCGCGGCGTGCTGCCCTCCGGCAGCTGAGGCGCGGACCGGCGCACCCGGGCGGCGGCGCGGGTGCGCCGGAGATCACTCCCCGAGCAGGTAGCGCGCCAGATGACGCCCGGTCCGCCCGGCCAGTTGCTCGGCCTGGGTCCGGCAGGAGAAGCCGTCGGCGAGCAGTTCCGTCCCCGCGGTCGCGGCGTCGAGCGCCGCGAGCAGACCGGTCCGCGCGATCGCGGCCGAGAGCTCGTAGTGGCCGCGCTGCATCCCGAAGTTGCCCGCCAGCCCGCAGCAGCCGGCGATCTCGGTGACCGCGACGCCCATGCGGGCGAATATCCGGCGTTCGGCGTCGAAACCGAGCACCGCGTGCTGATGGCAGTGCGGCTGCACCAGCACCCGCTCCCCCGTCCGGTCCGGCGGGCGCCAGCCGGGGTCGGCGTCGAGGAACTCCGCCAGCGTCCGCACGGCGGCGGCGACCGCGGCCGCGCGGGGGTCGTCGGGGAGCAGTTCGGGCAGGTCGGCGCGCAGGGCCGCCGTGCAGGACGGTTCGATGCCGACGACGAGTCCGCCCGCCGCCACGTGCCCGGCCAGCGCCTCGACCGAGGCGCGTAGCCGCGCGCGGGCGCCGTCGAGCTGGCCGGTGCTGATCCAGGTGAGGCCGCAGCAGACCTGCCTGCCGGTGATCCGGACGCGGTACCCGAGGCGCTCGAGCAGCCGGGCCGCGGCCAGGCCGTTGCCGGGGTCGAAATGCTCGGTGAAGGTGTCGACCCACAGCATCACCTCGGGACCGCCGCCGCCGCGCTCCCGCCACGACCTGCGGAAGCCCCGCGGCGCCAGGGCCGGGATCTCGCGGCGCGGGTCGATGCCCGCCGCGCGCAGCCCGAGCCCGCGCAGCCGGGCGTTGGCCGCGAGCGCGTTGACCAGGCGCGGCGCCCGGCCCGCCGCCGCCAGCCAGCGGGGAAGCTGCCCCAGCGCGTAGTGGTCGGCAGGCCGGACCCGGCCCCGATAGCGGCGATGCAGCGTCTCCGCCTTGTAGGTGGCCATGTCGACGCCCGCCGGGCAGTCGGAGTGGCAGGCCTTGCAGGACAGGCACAGGTCGAGCGATTCGGCCACCTCGGGCCCGCGCCAGTCGAGCGCGCCGCGCACGACCTCCTGCAGGACGCGGGCGCGGCCGCGGGTGCTGTCCTTCTCGTCGGCGGTCGCGAGGTACGACGGGCACATGAACCCGCCCGCGCCCCGGGAATCCGCGCGACACTTGCCGACGCCGACGCAGCGGTGCACCGCGGTGCCGAGGTCGCCCGCGTCGCCGGCGAGGGCGAAGCCGCCCGCCGCGGGCACCGGTGCGAGGCCGGCCACCCGCAGGTCGCCGTCCACCGGTTCGGGGGCGACGAGGACGCCCGGGTTGAGCCGGTCGTCGGGGTCGAAGAGCGCCTTGAAGCCGGCGAAGGCGGCGCGGGCGGCCGGGGAGTACATCACCGCGAGGAGTTCGGAGCGGGCCCGGCCGTCGCCGTGCTCGCCCGAGAGCGAGCCACCGTGCCGGACCGCGAGTTCCGCCGCGTCGAAGAGGAACGCGCGGAAGCGCTCCGGCGCGCGATCGATCGGGAAGTCGAGGCGCACATGGATACAGCCGTCGCCGAGGTGTCCGTACAGCAGGCCGCTCACGTCGTAACCGGCGGTGAGCGAGGCGAAGTCGCGCAGATACGCGCCGAGACGTTCCGGCGGGACGGCCGCGTCCTCCCAGCCCGGCCAGGCCGGGCGGCCGTCGGGGGAGCGGCCCGCGAGCCCGGCGCCGTCGGCCCGGATCCGCCAGAGGGCGGCCGTTTCCCCGGCGTCGGTCACGATGCGGTGGTCGATCGCGCCGACGGCCCGCACGAGCGCGTCGGCGTGGGCGCGCGCCTCCACCGCGGTGGCGCCCGCGGTCTCGACGAAGAGCCAGCCGCGCCCGCGCGGCAGGGCGGGCACGGTGCCGCGATGGGCGCGCACCACGTCGACCAGTCCCGCGTCGATGCCCTCCACCGCGACCGGCGCGCAGCCGGTCACCGCCGCGACATCGTCGGCGGCGGTGGCGATGTCGGGATAGCCGAGGACGGTCAGCACCGTCGCGCCCGGCAGCGGGGTCAGCGCGACCTCGGCCTCGAGCAGCAGCCCACAGGTGCCCTCCGAACCGACGAACGCCTTGGCGACCGACGAATGACGTTCGGGCAGCAGGTGTTCCAACGCGTAGCCGGACGCCTGCCGGTCGAAGCGGCCGAGTTCGGTGCGCAGGACGGCGAGGTTGGCGAGGGTGAACTCGGCCAGCCCGGGCACCGCCGCCGGGTCGCCGCCGAGCAGCCGTTCGGCGCCGGTGCCGTCGAGGACGCGCAGCGTGCGCACGGCGTCGGAGGTCCGGCCCCAGGCCAGCGCGTGCGGGCCGCAGGCGTTGTTGCCGATCATGCCGCCGAGGGTGCAGCGGTCCTGGGTGGACGGGTCGGGGCCGAACCGCAGGCCGTGCGTCCGGGCGGCCGCCTGCAGGCGGGACAGGACGACGCCGGGTTGCACCCGGGCGGTGCGCGCGGCCGGATCGAGGTCGAGCACACGGTCGAAGTGCCTGCTGAAATCGAGGACGAGGCCGGGGCCGACCGCGTTGCCCGCCACCGAGGTGCCGCCGCCGCGCGCGGTGATCGCGAGACCCTCGTCCCGCGCGAAGGCCAGCGTCGCCGCGACATCGTCGTCGGTGCGCGGGAAGACCACCGCCGCGGGCCGGACCCGGTAGTTGGACGCGTCCGAGGAGTACTCGGCCCGCCGCCGGGCCGAGGTGTCGATCTCGCCCGCGAGCCGGTTCCGCAGGGCCGCAACCACCCGGTCGTCGATCATCGGACCAGCGTAGATCGCCGCCGCGTGTTCGCCCTCGGCGCAATCCGGCGGCCGCCGGAATCAGCTTGACCTGAACCTCTGTTGAGTTCTTAGTGTCGGTGCCGGAGTGTTTCATGGCTCCGAACCGGGAGGAGTGTGGTCGATGAGTATCGAATCGGTGGCCTACAGCCAGATGTACCGCCGGATGAACGCGCCGGACGAGCAGCGGCCGTTCAGCATGGCCACCGCGCGCCGGATCCTGCGTTTCGCCCGGCCGCATCACCGGCGGATCGCGGCGTTCCTGCTGCTGAGCGTGGTCGCCGCGGCCCTGGCCGTGGCGACGCCGGTACTCGCGGGCCGGGTCGTGGACGGGATCGTGACCGGCGCGGCGGCGCGGACGGTCGTGCTGATCGCGGTCGCCATCGCCGCCCTGGCGATCCTCGACGCGGGCATGGGGCTGGTGATCCGCTGGCTCTCGGCGCGGATCGGCGAGGGACTCATCCTCGACCTGCGGACCGCGGTGTTCGACCACGTGCAGAAGATGCCGGTCGCGTTCTTCACCCGCACCCGCACGGGCGCGCTGGTCAGCAGGCTCAACAGCGACGTCATCGGCGCGCAGCGCGCGTTCAGCGACACCCTCTCCGGCGTGGTCACCAACGTGGTCACCCTGGCCCTGACCGTGGTCGTCATGGTGAGCATCTCCTGGCAGATCACCCTGCTGGCGCTGCTGCTGCTCCCGGTGTTCGTGATCCCGGCCCGCCGCGCGGGCAACAAGCTCGCGGCGATGCAGCGCGAGGCCGCCCAGCTCAACGCCTCGATGAGTACCCAGATGACCGAACGCTTCTCCGCGCCGGGCGCCACCCTGGTCAAGCTGTTCGGCAGGCCCGGCCAGGAGTCGGCCGAGTTCGAGCTGCGGGCCCGCCGGGTGCGCGACATCGGGGTCCGCACGGCCATGCTGCAGACCACCTTCGTCACCTCGCTGACGCTGGTCTCGGCGCTGGCGCTCGCCCTGGTCTACGGGCTCGGCGGCTGGTACGCGCTGCGTGGCACGCTGGACGCGGGCTCGGTGGTCGCGCTGTCGCTGCTGCTGACCCGGCTCTACACGCCGCTGACCGCGCTGGCCAGCGCCCGGCTCGAGATCATGTCCGCACTGGTCAGCTTCGAGCGCGTCTTCGAGGTGCTCGATCTGAAGCCGCTGATCGAGAACGCGCCGGGCGCGGTCGCGGTCCCCGACGGCCCGGTCTCGGTCGAGCTCGACGCCGTCGACTTCGGTTACCCGTCGGCCGACAAGGTGTCGCTCGCCTCGCTCGAGGACGTGGCGACGCTGGACACGCGCGGCGGCGTTCCGGTGCTGCACGAGGTGTCGCTGCGGGCCGAGCCCGGGCAGATGATCGCCCTGGTCGGCTCGTCGGGCGCGGGCAAGTCGACCATCGCCCAGCTGGTTTCCCGCCTCTACGACGTCGACGGCGGCGCGGTCCGCATCGGCGGCACCGACGTGCGCGACCTGACGGTGGAGTCGGTGCAGGCCACGGTCGGGCTGGTCACCCAGGACGGCCACCTGTTCCACGACACCATCCGCGCCAACCTGCTGCTGGCCCGCCCGGAGGCGAGCGAGGCCGAGCTGTGGGACGCGCTCGAGCGGGCGCGGCTGCGGGAGCTGGTCGAATCGCTGGCCGACGGCCTCGACACGGTGGTCGGCGAACGCGGCTACCGGCTGTCCGGCGGCGAGCGTCAGCGGCTGACCATCGCCCGGCTGCTGCTCAAGCAGCCCCGGGTGGTCATCCTCGACGAGGCGACCGCCTCGCTGGACTCCACCTCGGAGGCGGCGGTGCAGGAGGCGCTGTCCGAGGCGTTGGAGGGCCGCACCGCGCTGGTCATCGCGCACCGGCTCTCGACCATCCGCGCGGCGGACCAGATCGTGGTGCTCGAGGGCGGGCGCATCGTGGAACGCGGCACGCACACCGACCTGCTCGCGGCGGGCGGCCGCTACGCGGAGCTGTACCGCACCCAGTTCGCCGACGAGCCGGTGACCGCCGCCGCCTGACGGCACACCGCACGCCACGGGCCGCGCCGGACGACCGGCGCGGCCCGTCGGCTCGACGCGGGGGTCAGAACGCGCCGGCGACCTCGAGCACGGTGCGGCCGGTGTGTCCGCCGTCCTTGATGGCGGCGAGCACCTGGTTCACCTCGGTGATCGGGGCGACGGCGGCGATCGTGTCCAGGTGGCGCGGGCGCAGCTCGTCGCCCAGCGCGGTCCACAGGGCGCGCCGCTCCTCGATCGGCAGGGCGACCGAGTCGACGCCGAGCAGCGAGACCCCGCGCAGGATGAACGGCAGGACGGTGGTCGGCAGCTCGGCGCCGCCGGTCAGGCCGCTGGCCGCCACGGCGCCGCCGTAGCCGATCGAACTGAGGATGTAGGCCAGCGACTTCCCGCCGACGCTGTCGACGGCCGCGGCCCAACGGGCCTTGCCCAGCGGGCGCGGCTTGGCGTTGGGGTCCTCGGGCAGCCTGCCGATGACCTCGTTGGCGCCGAGGTCGGCCAGGCGGTCGGCCGCGCCGGTGTTGCCGGTGGAGGCGTGGATCTCGAAGCCGAGGGTGGACAGCAGGTCGACGGCCACGCTGCCGACGCCGCCGTTGGCGCCGGTGACCAGCACCGGACCGTCGTCGGGGGTCAGGCCGTGGCCGAGCAGGCGCTGCACGCTCAGCGCGGCGGTGAAGCCCGCCGTGCCGATCGCGGCGGCGTCCCTGGTGCTCAGGCCCTCGAGCCGCACCGTCCACTCCGCGGGCACCCGGGCGTACTCGGCGAACCCGCCGTTGCGGGACACGCCGAGGTCGTAGCCGTGGGCGATGACCAGGTCGCCGGGGGCGAACTCGTCGGTCTCGGAGGCGACCACCTCGCCGGTGAGGTCGATGCCCGGGATGATCGGGTACTGCCGCACGACGCCGCCTCGCGGGGTGATCGCCAGCGCGTCCTTGTAGTTCGCGCTGGAGTAGTGCACCTTGATCGTGACCTCGCCGGTGCCGAGGAAGTCCTCGCCCACCCGCTCCCGGTCGAGCACGATCCCGCCGTCCGCTTCGCGCGCCACCATCGCTGAGAACTCCATGGGGTGAGCATACGAGCCCGCCGCCCCCGCGCCTGTGACCCACCTCACCGCGTTCGGGCGTCACAGAATCGGCCGCCGCGTCATCTCGTGTTCGAACCCATTCTCACCAGGGAGGACCGACATGAAGATCGCAGTGATTGGCGCGGGGTACGCGGGGACGATCGCGGCGAACCGGCTGGCCGGGAAGCTACCCGAGGCCGAGTTGACGGTGGTCAATCCGCGCGCGGAGTTCGTGGAGCGGGTGCGGCTGCACGAACAGACCTGCGGGACCGGTTCGGCGGCGACGCCGCTGACCGAGATGCTGCCCGCCTCGGCGCGGCTGGTCGTCGACAGCGTGGACAAGATCGGCGACGGGGCGCTCACCCTGAGCGGCGGCGGCACCCTCGACTTCGACTGGCTGTTCCTCGCGGTCGGCAGCGCGGTCGCGCCGCTGCCCGGCACCGTCGCGGTCGGCACCTGGGAGGGCGCGCGGGAGGCCGCGGCCGCGCTGGAACGGCTCGGCGCCGGGCAGTCGGTGACCGTGATCGGCGGCGGGCTGACCGGGATCGAGACCGCCGCCGAGGTCGCCGAGGCGCGGCCCGACCTGCGGGTGCGGCTCGTCGGCTCCGCGATCGGCGCGAGCCTGTCGGCGGGCGGGCAACGCCGGGTGCGGGCCGGCCTGGCCGCGCTGGGTGTGGAGGTCGTCGAGGACCGGGTGCGCGGCGCGGAGGGCGGGGTCGTGACCGTCGACGGCGGAGCGCGACTGGCGTCGGACCTGACCCTGTGGGCGATCATCGGCGCCATCCCGGAGCTGGCCGCGCGCAGCGGGCTCGCCGTCGACGCCGACGGGCGGGTCCTGGTCGACGACGTGCTGCGCAGCGTCAGCGATCCCCGGGTCTTCGCCGTCGGCGACTGCGCCGCCGTGCCGGGGGCGCGGCTCGCGTGCGCGACCGCCGCGCCGCAGGGCTACTTCGCCGCCGATACGCTCGTGCGGGTGACCCGTGGACGCCGCCTGAAGCCCTACTCGATGGGCTATGCCGGGCAGGCACTGAGCCTGGGCAGGCGCGACGCCCTCGTGCAGGTCTGCCGCCGCGACGACTCGCCCACCCCGCTGTACCTGGCCGGACGCACGGCCGCGCTGACCAAGGAGAGCATCGTGCGGTACGCGAAGTACGGCGCACGCACCGCCCGCTACGCCTGGCTGCCGGGGCGGTGACGATGAGCGAGACCGCCGGGGCCGCCGACGAATTCACCGAGCATCGGCCGCTGCTGTTCTCGATCGCCTACGAGATCCTCGGCTCGGTGGTCGACGCCGAGGACGTGCTCCAGGACAGCTACCTGCGCTGGCAGGCCGTCGACCACGCCACGGTGGAGAACCCCCGCGCCTACCTCGCGAGGGTCGTCACGCGGCAGGCGATGACGCTGCTGCGGTCGGCGGCGCGGCGGCGCGAGGAGTATGTCGGGCCGTGGCTGCCCGAGCCGCTGGCCACCGGCGAGGACACCGACCGCGCCGGACTCGACCACGTGCTCACCGGGGAGGCGGTCACCACGGCGATGCTGCTGGTGCTGGAGACGCTGTCCCCGGCCCAGCGCGCGGTGTTCGTGCTGCGGGAGGTGTTCGCGTTCTCCTATCCGGAGATCGCGGCGGCGGTCGGCCGGTCCGAGGACGCGGTGCGCCAGCTCAATCACCGTGCGCGGGCGCAGGTCCGGTCGCGGCGCGGCAGCGTGATCGCCGGGCCGCTCGACGCGCGGCCGGTGGCCGAGCGCTTCATGGTCGCCGCGCTCACCGGCGACGTGCAGGGGCTGATGGACCTGCTGGCGCCGGACGTGGTGTTCCTGGGTGACGGCGGCGGGGTCAAGACCTCGGCGCTGCGCCCGGTGTACGGCCCGGACAAGGTGGCCCGCCTGATCCTCGGCCTGCTCGCCAAGGGCATGCGGATGGGCGAGCCCGGTGTCGCGTTCGGCGACTACAACGGGATGCCGTCGGTGGCGGTCTCCCTCGACGGGGAGATCGACCAGGTCACGTCGCTGGAGATCGCCGACGGGCGGGTGCGGGCCGTGTACGCGGTGCGCAATCCCGCCAAGCTCACCCGGATCCGGCACTGAGCGGGGCGAGTTCGAGCCGGACACCGAGCAGGCGCACCGGACGGTCGAGCTCGAATCGATCGACCACCTCCAGCGCCCGCTCGGCGATCCGCGCCGGGTCGGCCGTCGGCTCGGCGAGCTTGGTCTGTTTGGTGCGCGTGTAGAAGGTGTTGGTGCGCACCGTGACCGCGACGCGCACGCTGACCCGGCCCGCCTCGGCCATCTCCTCGGCGACCTCGGTGGCGAGCCGGGCGACCTCGCGGCGGATGTCGGCGCGGTCGGTCAGGTCGTGCGGGAAGGTCTCGGACCGGCTGCGGCCCACCGGCGTTCGCGGCACGGTGGTCAGTTCCGTGTCGCCCTTGCCGTGGCCGAGCACCCGCAGGTACGGGCCCGTGTTCGGCCCGAACTCGGCGGCGAGGCGGTCGCGGTCGGCGGCCATGAGGTCGCCGACGGTGCCGATCCCGAGCGCGGCCATGCGGCCCGCGATCCGCGCGCCGACGCCCCACAGCGCGTCGACCGGTCGGTCGGCCATGAGCTCGTTCCAGTTGTCCGCGGTCAGCCGGAAGATGCCCGTGGCCTCCGCGGATTCGTCGTCGCCCGCCTTGGGGCCGCGTTTGCCGACGGCCTTGGCGAACCCGGTCGCCAGTTTCGCGGTGAGTTTGTTGTCGCCGATGCCGACCGCGCAGGTCAGCCCGGCCTCGGCCACCGCGGCCCTGATCTCGCGCGCCAGCGGCTCGGGGTCGTCGGCGTCGGTGCCGACGAACGCCTCGTCCATGCCCCAGACCTCCACCGCGCCGGCGACCCGGCGCAGCAGGTCCATGATCTGGTCGGAGGCGACCTCGTAGGCGGGCATGTCGACGGGCAGGAAGACGCCGTCGGGGCACTTGCGCGCCGCCAGCCGCAGCGGCATCCCCGCACGCACGCCGAAGGCCCGCGCCGGATACGACGCGCAGGTGACGACCTTGCGCGGCTCGGCCGGGTCGCCGTTGCCGCCCACGATGACGGGCTGCCCGCGCAGGTCCGGCCGGCGACGGAACTCCACCGCCGCCTGGAATTGATCCAGATCCACGTGCAGCAGCCACCGGGGCATACCCGCAGTCTTCCCCGTCTCCGGCCGGATCACCAGCAGCAACACCGGCGAATCCCGGTGCCCTGATCGTCCGTTCTCCGGCGCCGAATAACATCCAGCGGGCGCCCCTTTCGAGAATGGAACACCGATGCCGAACGAAGCCACCACCCTCGATCTCGACCTCGCTCGCCGGGTGCTGGCCGCCCAGCCGTTCGCGACCCTCGTCGGTACGGAACTAACCGAATTCGGCGACGGCGCAGCCACACTCGTGATCGAGATCCAGCCCGAACACGGTCAGCAGTTCGGCTTCGTGCACGGCGGGGTGCTGGCGTACGCCGCCGACAACGCGCTAACCTTCGCCGCGGGCACCGTCCTCGGCCCCAACGTGCTCACCGGCGGCTTCTCGATCACCTATCTGCGCCCGGCGCACGGCCAGCGGCTGCGGGTGCACGCCACGGTCATCGGCGCGACGCGGCGCCAGGCGGTGGCGCACTGCGACGTGTTCGCCGAGTCCGACGGGGAGGAACCGGTGCTGTGCGCGGTGGCACAGGGCACCACCCGCCGCGTCGAGCAGGAACCGACACCGGCCGACATGAACCCCGACGACCAGGACGACTTCGGCGACGACGAGCTGGCCGCCGAGGCGCTCACGGCCGAGGAGCCCGCCGCGGAGCCCGAGGCCGAGCCCGACACCACCGAGCTGCCCGTGGTGGCCGTCCCGGAGAAGGCCTAGACGCCGCGACGGCCGGTGCGCGCCGTGCGAAGCGCACACCGGCCGTCGCGGTGGGTCAGGAGGCCGCGGCGAACGCCGGGCCGTCCAGGGGCTGTTCCACCACCGGTTCGATGGCGTAGGCCAGGATCTCGGCAACGTCCGCGACGGGCCGCACATCAAGGGCCTCCAGCACCTCGGCCGGGACCTCGTCGAGGTCGGCCTCGTTGCGGGCCGGGATGAAGACGGTCTTCAGCCCGGCGCGCTGGGCGGCGAGCAGCTTCTGCTTCACCCCGCCGATCGGCAGCACCCGGCCGTTGAGCGTGACCTCACCGGTCATGCCCACGTCGGCGCGCACCTGCCTGCCCAGTGCCAGCGAGACCAGGGCGGTGACCATGGTGACGCCGGCCGACGGACCGTCCTTGGGGACGGCGCCCGCGGGGAAGTGGATGTGGATGTTGCGATCGAGGACCGCGGGCTCGATGCCGATCTCCGCCAGGTGCGAGCGCACGTAGGTCAGGGCGATCTGCGCCGACTCCTTCATCACGTCCCCGAGCTGGCCGGTCAGCGTGAGCGAGCGCTCCCCTTCGGCCGTGTTGGCCTCGATGTAGAGCACGTCGCCACCCGCGCCGGTGACGGCCAGGCCGGTCGCGACACCGGGGACGGCGGTGCGTTCCACCGAGTCCGGGGTGAAGCGGGGGCGGCCGAGGTAGTCGGTCAGGTTGCCGGTGTCGATGGTGAGCGACGCGGGCACCGTCTCCTCGTAGCCGAGGGTCCGGTCGTAGCCGAGCCCGGCGCCCTCGGTCAGCTTGGTCGCCGCCTTGCGCAGGGCCTTGGCCACCAGCCGTTCCATCTGGCGCACGCCCGCCTCGCGGGTGTAGTTCGCCGCCACCTCGCGCAGGGCCGCCTCGGTGATGGTCACCTCGTCGGCGGTCAGCGCGTTGCGCTCCAGCTGGCGCGGGACCAGGAAGTCGCGGGCGATGGCCACCTTGTCGGCTTCGGTGTAGCCGTCGACGGTGATCAGTTCCATGCGGTCGAGCAGCGGGCCCGGGATCGTGTCCATGACGTTGGCCGTCGCGATGAACAGCACGTCGGACAGGTCGAGGTCCAGGTCGAGGTAGTGATCGCGGAAGGTGTGGTTCTGGGCGGGGTCGAGCACCTCGAGCAGCGCCGCCGCGGGGTCGCCGCGGAAGTCGGAGCCGACCTTGTCGATCTCGTCCAGCAGCACGACGGGGTTCATCGATCCCGCCTCCTTGACCGCGCGCACGATCCGGCCGGGCAGCGCGCCCACGTAGGTGCGCCGGTGGCCACGGATCTCGGCCTCGTCGCGCACGCCGCCGAGGGCGACGCGTACGAACTTGCGGCCGAGCGCCCGCGCCACGGACTCGCCGAGCGAGGTCTTGCCGACACCGGGCGGGCCGACCAGCACGAGCACCGCGCCGGAGCCACGGCCGCCGACGACCTCCAGACCGCGCTGGGCCCGCCGCGCGCGCACGGCCAGGTACTCCACCATGCGGTCCTTCACCTCGTCCAGGCCGTGGTGATCGGCGTCGAGCACGGCACGCGCGGCCGCGACATCGGTGCTGTCGTCGGTCTTCACGGTCCACGGCAGGTCGAGGACGGTGTCGAGCCAGGTGCGGATCCAGCCGGACTCCGGGCTCTGGTCGCTGGCGCGTTCGAGCCTGCCGACCTCGCGCAGCGCCTCGGCGCGGACGTCGTCGGGCAGGTCGGCGGCCTCGACCCGGGCGCGGTAGTCGTCGGCGCCCTCGGGCTCGTCCTCGCCGAGTTCCTTGCGGATGGCGTTGAGCTGCTGGCGCAGCAGGAACTCGCGCTGGGACTTCTCCATCCCCTCGCGCACGTCCTCGCTGATCTTGTCGGTGACCTCCACCTCGGCGATGTGGGCGGTGATCCACTCGATCTGGCGGGTCAGCCGGGCCTCGAGGTCGGGGGTCTCGAGCAGTTCGCGCTTCTGCTCGTTGGACAGGTACGGGGCGTAGCCCGCGGTGTCGGCGATCTGTTCGGGATCGTCGAGCTGGTTGACGACGTCGATGATCTGCCAGGCCTCGCGGCGCTGGAGCACGGCGACGACGAGCTTCTTGTACTCCTCCGCCAGTTCGCGCACGTGCGCGTCGGCGGCGGGCGGCTCGACGAGTTCGGCCTCGACCCACAGGGCGGCGCCGGGGCCGGTCACGCCGTGGCCGATGCGGGCGCGGCGCTCGGCCTTGAGGACGGCGGCGGGGGCGCCGCCGCGCATCTTGCCGACCTGTTCGATGGTGGCGACCACGCCGTAGGAGGCGTAGCCCTCGTCCAGGCGCGGGGCGACCAGCACCGCGCCGGTCTTCCCCGCCCGCGCGGCGTCGATGGCGGCCTGCGCGGATTCGTCCAGTTCGATGGGCACGACCATGCCCGGCAGCACGATCGGATCGGTCAGGAACAGCACCGGCAGATTCTGAGCTGTAGTCACGTGCGACCCTTTCAAAGTTGAGCTTTGCTGACTCAACCCGAGAGGTATCCGGTTTGTTCCGGGGGTGTGACCGCGTTCTCCGACAGCGAAAAACGGGCCGGAAATCACCGCGGCCTCCCCGGCGGCGCGGACGCCGGGGAGGCCGAGGCTTCTTCTACCTCTTCGGCTCAGGAGTTGGGGCGCCTGAGCCGCGTGGTCGGCGGATCGTAGGACGGGCCGGACCCGCCGCGAACGCCGAGGAAGATGCCCGCCAGGATCGCCAGCACGCCGACGACGGCGAACACGATCGGCAGGGTGCGGCCGAACAGGGCGAGCTTGTCGATGCTCTCCTGCGCGACGGCCATCTGGTCGTCGACGGTCTTCTCGTCGAAGATCAGCGTGCCCTGCAGCGCGGTGACCTCGACCTTGTCGGCGCTGCGCCCGTAGTACAGGTGCAGCTGCTCGCCGCCCTTGATGACGGTGCCGGTCTGCGGCTCGACCCAGACGTCGCGCACGTTGGTGTAGTAGCGCGTCATGGTGACGTCGCCCTCGCCCTCGACGCCCCACTTGGCGGCGGGCAGGGTGAGCTTGTGGGTGGGCGACTTGACGACCTCCCACATGTCCGTGGCGGGGATGGTCTGCTGGAAGTGGTAGACCTTCATCCCCTTGATCTCGGTCTCTTCCATGTACTGGATGTCGAAGGTCTTGCGGGCGTTGAGATCGAAGTACGGGTAGTTCTTCTTCTCGGTGCCGATCGGGAAGCGGTACTGCAGACCCTCGCGGTGCGAGGCGTCGGCCACCGAGTTGCCCGACTTGTCGACGTTGACCGCGATCGACCCGTTGGGGTCGGCGGCGACCGGCGCGCCGGACTTGCGGTCGATGGTGACGCGGTCGATCGAGGCGGTCAGCAGGCCGGTGTTGCCCTCGCGGTCGTCGCGGCGCAGGGTCTGGCCCGCCTGGACGGTCATCTCGGTGGCGTCCGAGGGTTCCTCGACGGTCAGGAAGCGCTGCGAGACCAGCGGCACGCCGGAGTCGACGCGGGCCGAACCCTCGGGCGAGGTGAGCGACTTGGCGTCGAGCACCTTGGTCGGCCGGTTCGGGTCGCTCTTGGCGACCGTGGTGATCGCCAGGTCGAGCGGCGTCTTGGCCATCTTGTCGAGGGTGTAGGTCGGGATCATCACCGAGGAGGTGACCAGGAGCGCGCCGAGACCGACGAGCGCGCAGGCGGAAATTCTACGTGGGTTCATCGGCTTCCGTACTGAACGTTGTCGAGCAGCGAGGTGCTCGGGTCACCGTGGGAGATCTCGGGGATCGAATTCTGCTGGACCGCAGCCGTGATGCCGAACACCACGATCGCGCCCAGCACCGCACCGGCCAGTCCGGAGACCAGGCCGGGGACGAGGAACTTCATGGAACAGACTCTCCTGGAGGGGTTTTCGGGCTCGGATCGGATCAGGCGACGCTGAAGAAGCCCAGGGTCGGCGCGAACGAGCAGGTGCGGGGGTCGGCCCCGTCGGCCGCGGTGGTGAGCGAGCCGGACACGACCGCGACGACCCGGCCCGCGCCGGTGTCGGCGATCCCCGAGAGGGTCGCGGGGCCGTCGGGGTTGATGCCGGCCTCGTCGGTCAGCACCGTGGTGCCGGAGCGGCGGGTGTCGATGTTGGCCCACTGCACGGTGATCGGCGCGCTCTGCACGGCGGTCGGCTTCTTGGTGCCGAGCGCGGTGAACACGAAACCGGCCTGGCCCGCGGCGGGTCCGGGCGGCGGGAGGGTGGCCGGGCCGGGCACGGCCAGCGCGGTGCCGACCGAGTCGCCGGAGTCGCTGATGCAGCCCTTGCCGATGGTCGGGTAGAGGAACTGCGCGATGCGCGGGCCGTCCGAGGGCGGCAGGTCGGGGCCGCCGCCACCGCTGCCGTCGAGGAAGGTGATGACCTTCTCCAGGGTGGCCTTGATCTGGGCCGGGATGCCCGGGGTGGCCAGCAGGACGCGCACCTGGGCGAGGATCGCCGCCTGGCCGCCGTCGGCGATCACGCCGGGGCCGGAGACGGCCGCGACGACGGTCGGGGCCAGCGCGGCGAGGGCGTCGTGGGGGACGTTCTCGGCCACGGCGGGGACGTCGGGGCGCGCGCTGGGTGCCGCCTGCGCGGTGGTGGTCGCGGAGGACACCACCACGGCGGCGCTGGCCGCCAGAATGAATGCGGACACGGTGGTCCGTGGCGCTCGGTTACGCAGGAGCACTGGCTAGCCGTCCTTGCCTTGATGAAATGGATAAAGATTCCCGGAAACCTGTGTGTTATTCCGGGTATCAGATATTTTGAGGAGGTGACGATCACGGACAGGCGGTATGGGGGCCGGACCGTCGTGGCGCGCAAAGCGGAGCGACGGCAGCGGTTCCTCGACGCGGCGACCCGGTTGTTCGCCGAACGCGGCTACCTGGCCTGCTCGCTCGCCGACGTCTGCGCGGCGGCGGGCCTGTCGAAGCGGCAGTTCTACGAGGAGTTCGAGACCCGCGAGGACGTGCTGATCGCCGCCTACGACCGGATCCAGGACGACGCGGCCGCCTCGGTCGCCCGCTCGCTGGCGACCCTGACCGTCCCCACCGACCCCGTGGTCGCCATGCGCACGGGCCTGACCGCCTACCTCGAGTCGATCGGCAGCGACCCGTATCGGGCCAAGATCGCCTTCGTCGAGGTGGTCGGGGTCAGCGAGCACATCGAACAGCAGCGCAGGCTGCGCAGGCACAGCTGGGCCGCGCAGATCCAGGGCTCGCTGGAGGCGATCGGGGTGCGGCTGCGCGGCGATGACACCCAGCTCACCGCCGCGCTGCTCACCGGCGCGGTCAACGGGATCGCGCACGAATGGATGTTGCGTGAGACGAAGCCGCCGCTGTCGGATCTGGTCGACCTGCTGACCGGCGTGGCGATGGCCCTCGTCGACGCCGGGTGATCGGCGCACGGCCGGGCACGTGGGACTCCCGTGCTGATGTTGCCCGCGCAACCCGACCTCCTTTCCGGACATTGTGAGACCGGCTGGCACCACAGTGTCGGGACGGAAGTTTGGCATAGGAGTGACCCACATCGCAATGGAATGCGGAACGAGACCGGTCACACAATTACCTCGCCAGTAACTTACGCACCTTCCGCAACTTCCCGGCGATCGGCGGCCCTGCGTACAGGTACGGCGCACAGTACCGGGTACGTGATGTATCCGACACTTGTGCGCCGTATCCGGGCGGGACCGTAACTAGCGAGCGGCCACCGTCTCCAGCAGCGAGCCGCCCGCCCACGGCTCGCCCGCGGCGATGACCGGCCGCAGCGCCCGGACGTCGCGCGGCCTGCCGACGGCCACCGCGCCGACCGGCCGACCGTCGCGCAGCGCGAGCACGGTGCCGTCGTGCGCGGCGAGGTCACCGGCGACGACGAGTTCGTCGTGCGGGTGCACGCAGCCCGCGAACTGCAGCGACACCCCGTACTGATCCGACCAGCCCCACGGCACCTCGACCGGCGGCACCTCGTGCCCGAGCATGGCGCGGGCGGCCGCGGCGCCGTCGCTCATCGCGCCGTTCCAGTGCTGGCCGCGCGCGAATTCGCCACGCAGCGGGTCGAACCCGGTCGCGACGTCGCCCGCCGCGAACACGCCCGGCGCCGAGGTCCGGTAGTGCTGGTCGACCACGATGCCGTCGTTGACGGCCAGCCCGGCCGCCTCGGCCAGCGCCGTGTCCGGTTCCGCGCCGATGGCGACCAGCGCCGCCGCGGCCGTCCAGGACCGCCCGTCGGCCGCGGTGGCGGTCACGCCGCCGGCAGTGTCGGCGGTGGCGGCGGTGTCGGTGAGGGTCGCCGAGACCCCGTGCTCGATCCGCACGCCGTGGCCGCGGTGCAGGTCGGCGACGACGGCCGACACCGCCGCGGGCACGATCCGCTCCAGCAGCGCCGGGCCGGCCTCCAGCAGGGTGACCTGCGCGCCGAGCCCGCGCGCGGTGGCCGCGACCTCGCAGCCGATGAGCCCGCCGCCGACCACCAGCAGCGAGCCGCCGTCGACGATCGCGGCCCGCAGCGCGGCGACGTCGGCCAGCCCGCGCAGGGTGTGCACGCGGCGCGAGTCGGTCGCGACGGCGCGGGAACGGGCCCCGGTGGCCAGCAGCAGGCTGTCGTAGCCGAGCACCTCGCCGGTGCTGAGCCGGACCTCGCCGCGCTCGACGTCGAGTTCGTCGACCCGGGTGGCCACGCGCAGGTCGATGTCGCCGTCGGCCCAGAACTTGGCAGGCTTGAGCAGCGCCCGTTCCAGCGCGACGGCACCGGCGAGCAAATCCTTGGATACCGTCGGCCTCCTATACGGCAGCGCGTGCTCGGCGCCGACGAGCACGATCTCGCCGGTGTAGCCCTCGCGGCGCAGGGTCTGGGCGGCCGTCACCCCGGCCACGCCCGCCCCGACGACGACGATCCGGCCGGTCATCGGCGGGTCACCTCGAACATGTCGAAGTCGGTCTTGGCGGCGCCGCAGTCCGGGCAGGACCAGTCCTCGGGGATGTCGTCCCAGCGGGTGCCGGGGGCGATGCCGTCCTCGGGCCAGCCGAGTTCCTCGTCGTACTCGAATCCGCACTGCGCGCAGCGGAACAACCGGTAGTCGTTCATCGCGACACTCCTTCGGTCAGCAGGAAATCGGGCTTCTCGCGCACGCCGCAGTCGGGGCAGCACCAGTCCTCGGGGATCGCCGACCACGGGGTGCCCGCCGGGAAACCCTCACGGGGAGCGCCGATCCGCTCGTCGTAGACGTAGTCGCACACGGGGCAGACGTAGGTGGTCATCGGGTCGCTCCGTACTGCGCCAGGATGCGGGCGCGCTTGGCCGGCTGGATGTGGACGCGGGTGATGTCGCCGTCGTAGTGATCGAGGACGCGGTGGTCCATCACCTTGCGCCACAGCGGGGTCAGATAGGCCAGCCCGATGAGACTGGCGTAGCCGCTGGGCAATTCGGGTGCGCCGTCCATGTGCCGCAGGGTCTGGTAGCGGCGCGTGGGGTTGGCGTGGTGGTCGCTGTGGCGCTGCAGGTGGTACAGGAAGATGTTGGTCACGATGTGGTCGGAGTTCCAGCTGTGCTCGGGGGTGCAGCGCTCGTAGCGTCCCGAGGCGGTCTTCTGCCGGAGCAGCCCGTAGTGCTCGAGGTAGTTCACCGTCTCCAGCAGCGAGAACCCGTAGACCGCCTGGATCACCAGGAACGGCAGGACGCCGGGCCCGAACACCGCGACCAGCGCGACCCACAGCGCGACCGACATCAGCCACGCGTTGAGCACGTCGTTGCGCAGGGTGAACGGCCCCTTGCCGAGCCGCGCCAGGCGCACCTTCTCGAGCTCCCACGCCGAGGTCAGGCTGCCCCACACGCTGCGCGGCAGGAACGACCAGAACGACTCGCCGAAGCGGGCGCTGGCGGGATCCTCCGGGGTGGCGACGCGGACGTGGTGGCCGCGGTTGTGCTCGATGTAGAAGTGGCCGTAGAAGGTCTGCGCGAGCGTGATCTTGGACAGCCACCGCTCCAGCTCGTCCTTCTTGTGCCCGAGCTCGTGCGCGGTGTTGATGCCGATACCGCCCATGGCGCCGATGGTCAGCGCGAGGCCGATCTCGGAGACCAGCCCGAGCCCGCCGTCGATGCCGAGCCAGGACAGGTCCGACGCCGTCCACAGGTAGGCGGCGAAGACCAGGCTGACCAGCTGCAGCGGGATGTAGGCGTAGGTGCAGTAGCGGTAGTAGCGGTCCTGTTCGAGCTGCTCCATGACCTCCTCGGGCGGGTTGGCGCCGTCGGGGCCGAAGAACCGGTCGAGGATCGGCAGCGCGACGTAGATGAGCAGCGGCCCGAGCCACCACCAGACCGGCGCCACCCAGGTCAGGCCGAGCTGGTTGGACGCCCACACCAGACCGACCGCGAGCAGGGTCGCGCTGGGGGCGACGAGCCCGAACAGCCACAGGTATCGCTTGGGGTCGCGCCAGGTCAGCGGAACCGCCTGGGCGTCGGGACCGCCGAGGGGGGAGGTCGTCATCGCTGCACTCCTGATCATCGGAACAAAGACGGCCTCGTTGCCGCCCTTGTTTACAACTCATGCGTTGTTGTCCATATTGAAGACAACTTGAGGCAAGTTGTCAACGATCAGACATTTCGATAGCACATGTACAGTGACGTGGTGGCCGAATCGCCGAACTTCCAGACCGAGATGCGTCAGCTGCTGCGCGACCGCATGCTCGACGCCGCCCGCACGATGGTCTGCACCGACGGCTGGAGCGCGGTGAACATGTCGCGGGTGGCCAAGGAGGTCGGCATCAGCCGCCCCGTCCTCTACAAGGAGATCGGCACGAAGGCCGAACTCGCCGACGCGCTCATCGCCCGCGAAACCGGCATCTACCTGGCCGGGATCACCGAGACCCTCGCCGCCCATCCCGACGACCGCCTCGCGGGCATCACCGCCGCGGCGGAGTACACCCTGCGCAACGCCGGCGACAACACCCTGCTCAAAGCGGTGCTCTCGGGCCGCAACGAGGGCGACACCGCCCTGCTCCCCGCCCTGGTCAGCGACCCGGAACCGGTGCTCGGCCGGGCCGTCGCCGCGATGACCGTCGCCGTGCGCGCCCAGTACGGATTCACCGAACTCGGCGACGAGGAACTGGCCTCGATCGTGGAGATCCTGGTCCGTCTCATCCTCAGCCACCTGTTCCAGCCCACCGGCAGCGTCGAACGGGCGATCGGCCAGATCGGCACCGTCCTGGCCGGGATCCTGCCGCCCGCCTAGCCGCGCGCGTGCCTGCTCAGCAGCTCGGCGCGGTTGGCGACGCCGAACTTCGCCAGGATGCTGCGCACATGCGTCTCCACGGTGCGCTCGGACAGCACCAGGCGCGACGCTATCTCGCGATTCGACCGGCCCGCGTCCAGCAGCGCGCACACCTCGCGTTCCCTCGGCGTGAGCGGGTCGGCCGCGCGGGTCGCCCTGGCGATGTCGGCCAGCAGGCGATCGGCCTCGCCCAGCCGGTACGTCATACCGAGCCTGCGGAAGCCCGCGGCCGCCGCCTCCGCCTCCGCCCGCGCCGCGACCGGATCCGCCCTGGCCAGTTCGGTCCGGGCCAGGCCGAGCTGCCCGAGCGCGACGAACGGATGGGCGCCGATCCGCAGATCCATGCGCAGCCCGGCGCGGTAGAGGTCGGCGGCGGCGTCGAGGTGACCCGCGGTCAGCGCGTTGTCGGCCCGCACCCGCGCCAGCGAACCGACGAAGATCAGCGCGCCGGTTCCGTCGGCGGCGTAATGCTGCTCGCAGCCGTCGAGGACGCGGTAGACGGCGTCGGCAGCCTCGCGGTCGTCGAGCAGACCCGCCACCGCGCCCACCGCGTACATGGTGCCGGTCCAGCGCGGGCCGCGCTCCAGCACGGCGGGCAGGTCACGCCAGGGCGCGAAGCGGAGCGCCGCCTCGGCGCGGTCGCCCGCCAGCGCGAGCATCATCGGCACGAACAGCCGCGCGATGGGGATGTCGGGGACATGGCCGAGTTCGGCCAGCGCCGCGTCGCGGTCCGCGCGGTCGACGTCGCCGAGGATCAGCCGGACCATGCCGTGGAACGCGTGGTGCAGCGCGGTCAGCGACCGGTCGCCGAGGCGACGGGCGAGAGCGTAGGCGGCGGCATCGGATTCGGCGGCCGCGTCGAACGAGCCGCTCAGTACGGCGGTGGTGGCGCGCAGGCGGTCCAGATGCCAGCGCGCGATCGGCAGGCGGCGGCGTTCGGCCACCCGCTCGATTCCCGCGAGCGAGTCCTCTACCAGGGCCATGTCACCGCTCTGCAGGGCGGCGTCGGTGGTCCACAGGTATCCCCAGAGCTGGGCCAGTGGCTGTTCGGCGCGGGTACCGAGCGCCACCGCCCGCGCGGCGAGTTCGCGTCGCTCGTCGAGGTATTCGAGCGAGGACAGCGCCAGATGGCGGGCGTGGATGGCGTCGAGCAGCGTGTCGGGATCGGTGCTGTCGCGGCACAATTCGAGCGCGCGGGCGGACAACTCGCGGGCCTCGGCGCCGCTGCCGCGCTCGGCGGCGCCGAGCGCGCGCCGGGTCAGCAGCCGGGCGAGGAGGTCGGTGTCCCGCTCGGCCGTCAGGCCCGGTAAGGCCCTGGCGCACAACGCTTCCACCTCCGCGAGCACGGTCGGCGTGGTGACCCCGTGCACGACGAGACCCGCCTCGCCGAGCAGGTCGGGCCTGCCCGCGCGTTCGGCGAGGTCGCCCGCGGCGACGCAGTGGCCGAGGCTGTCGGCGACCAGGCCCGCCGCGAACTCGTCGCGGGCGAGTTCGACGAGCAGCGCGGCCCGCTCGGCGGGCGGCGCGGCGTCGCCCGCCGCGTCGATCGCCCACCGCTGGAAGCGGATCGCGTCCTCGTGGGCGGCGGCCGCGCGCGCCGCCCTCGCCGCCAGCCGCGACCAGTGCAGGCACCGCGCCCGCTCGGTGCCGAGCCTGCGCCACTGGGCGGCGACCAGGCCCGCCCGGTCCGGGCCGTAGTACTCGGCGAGCGCCAGCGCGGCGGCGCGGTGCGTGGCCTGCCTGCGCGACGGTGGCAGATCGGCGTAGACGGCGTCGCGGACCAGCGCGTGCACGAAACCGGTCGTCCCGTCGGCGAACTGACGCAGCACCCCGGCCGCGACCCCGGCGTCGAGCGCGACGGCGACCCGGTGCCGCGCGGCGGCCGACGGCCGGGGTGCGTGGTGTCCGGCCGCCTCGTCCCCCGCCGGGGCCGCCTCCGCACCGCCCTCGATCTCGACGGCGCGCGCGAGGACGTCGCCCGCGATGCGCTCGCCGAGCACGCTCGCCGCGCCGAGGATCTCGATCACCGGGGGATCGAGGCGGTCCAGCTGGGCGAGCACGAGCCGGCGGATGCCGGGCGCGGTGACCACCGGGTCGGGGTCGCCGGTGTCGGGGCAGGCGACGCCGCCCGCGTCCAGGATCAGCCGCACCAGCAGCGGGTTCCCGTCGGTGCGGCGGTGCACGGCGTCCGCCCCCGCGTGGTGTCCC
>NZ_BAGK01000240.1 GCF_000308795.1 Nocardia thailandica NBRC 100428
CGCTTCCTGGAACTGCAGGTGGGCGGGCCGAACCCGGTGGTGGTCGACCCGCAGGCGTTCGTGGCCGCCTACGGCAACGTGCACACGGAGCTGAAGTCGGCGATGAGCTGGCGCGACGCGGTCGGGCGCGGTGCGGGCGAGGCGATGCAGCTGCATTGCCA
>NZ_BAGK01000239.1 GCF_000308795.1 Nocardia thailandica NBRC 100428
AAGAACGGCGACATCCCGAAGGAGGCCATCACCTTCAAGGAGGGTGAGAGCGCCAACGCCTTCGAGACCGGCAAGCTGCTGTTCCTGCGCAACTGGCCCTACCTCTACGCCCAGGCGGGCTCGGACTCCTCGGCCGTCAAGGACAAGTTCGGCGTCGCCCCGCTGCCCGGCAACACCGGCATCGGCGCCTCGACCCTGGGCGGCTACAACGCCGCCATCTCCGCGTTCTCCAAGAACAA
>NZ_BAGK01000238.1 GCF_000308795.1 Nocardia thailandica NBRC 100428
TGATACACCGCCCGCGAAGGCGCCCGTGTCCCTCGCCTCACGTCCCGCCCCGGCACCGCCCGTCAGCCCATGGGACTCCGGCCGCTGGCCACCCCACGGACCCGTCATCGGCACCGGCATCACCCCGGACGCCGCCGCGGGCACGCTAGTCCGCGGAGCACCCCACAGCGGCTGCGGCTCGGGAACCACGCCGGGGCCGGAGCCGGTATCGGCTGCGCCCGGCGACCCGTCCCCGCCGCCCGTGGTCGGGGCAGTCGCTGGCTCGGCACCTTCGGGCACCCGCGCGCTCACCGGCGACTCGTCCTGCTCGGACGTAGTGCCCGGGCGCGCTGACCAGGCGCCCACCGGAACACCCGAGGGCGGCGTGGCGACCGCGCTCGTCTCCCCCGCGTCCACCAGCTGATCCCGCAGCAGGGCCAGGTCTCCGCCGAGCGTGTTCATCCGGTCGGCGAGGGTGCGGAACTCGCCCGAGAGGCGGCCGACCAGGGCCGGATCGAGAGAAGTGTTCATGACACTCATCCTCGGCGCGGGGCCGCGGGCTGCCATGAGTAGAAACCCCCGGTCGCGGGCCGGGAACTACGTGATCGTCAGCGGTAGCCCATGAGTTTGCGCCACTGGGCCATGAGCGGGTGCTTGGCGGTGACCGAGCCGAGGCGGGTGCGGCCGTGCACGATCACGTGCAGCGGGCCGATGGGCGGGCCGGTACGCACCTTGTTGGTGGCACTCGAGCCGATCAGATCGAGGCCGTTGAGGTCGACCGTCGCGGCCTCGGGCAGCATCAGGGTCAGCGAGCTGCACACGTCGTCGACCCGGATCTCGACCACCTGCGTCTGCATGACGGCCTCGGTGAAGTCGAGTGTCACCCCGGACAGGATGTTGTTGAGGTGCAGGACCGGCGGCACGTGCCACGGGCCGCGCCGCTGCACGCCCGACAGCCTGCTGCGGATGACGTCGTGCCCGGAGTGTCCGGGGCGCACCGCCGCCGGACGTGGCCGGGGCGCGGCGGGGACGCCGGACACCCGGACCCCGGGCAGGTCGACGAGGACCGCGTTGAGGTCGGCGCGGGTTCGCGCGGCCAGCGCGGTGTCCATGCGCTCGGTGAACTCGCCGAGCGAGAGCATGCCGAGACCGACCGCCCGCTGCAGCAGTTCGCCGACGTGTTCGCGTTCCGCATCGGAGACGCGCAGGTCACGGTCGCCGATGGGGGCGCCGGAGGTGGAGAGGGATTCGGGACCGCCCATGTCATCGAGGGTAGCCAGCGGGGGCGGTCGCGGACATCAGGGCAAACCCCTATTCCAGTCCCTGTTCGATGGCGTAGCGGGTGAGTTCGACGCGGTTGGCCAGCTGGAGTTTGCGCAGGGTGGCCTGCACGTGGTTCTCCACGGTGCGGTGGGACAGGCCGAGGCGGGTGGCGATCTGCTTGGCGGACAGTCCCTTGGCGACCATGCGCAGGACTTCGGTCTCCCGGTCGGTGAGCGAGGGCCGATGCGGCCGGTCCGGTTCGGCCGGTGCGGTGGCCATCCGCCGGTATTCGCCGAGTACGAGCCCGGCGAGCCCCGGCGTGAACACCGGCTGCCCGGCGTGGGTGGCGCGCACGGCGTCGACCAGCTCGGCCGCGGACGCGCTCTTGACCAGATAACCGCTGGCCCCGGCCTTGATGGCGTCGAGGACGTCGTCGCGTTCGGCCGAGGCCGACAGCACGAGGACGCGGCTGTGCGGGGACACCCGGAGCACCTCGGCGGTGGCGGTCGCGCCGCTGCCGTCGGGTAACTGCATGTCCATGAGCACCACCGCCGGTCGCACGGCGGCGGCCCGGCGGCCCGCCGCGCCGACGCTGTCGGCGGTGGCGGCGACGGTGAAGCCCGCCTCGGCGAGGTCGCGGGAGACCCCGTCGCGCCACATCGGGTGGTCGTCGACCACCATGACCGTGATCTCGTCAGCCATGACTGTTCCTGTCCCCTCGCGGAATCCGGAATTCCCATTCGGTGCCGTCGTCGTCGGTCAGCAGGTCGGCGGTGCCGCCGAGTTCGGTGATACGGCCGACGATGGACCGCGAAACGCCCATCCGGCCTTCGGCTCTGGCCGCGTCGAGCCGTCCCGCCGGGATGCCGGGGCCGTCGTCGCGGACCGCGACGACCAGTTCGTCGCCGGTGTCCTCCAGCAGGACATAGGCTTTCGCGCCCGGCCCGGCGTGCAGGGTCACGTTCGACAGGGCCGTGGCCACCGCGGCGGCGATCTCCTTCGCCGTCCACGACGCCGCGAGCACCGGCTCGCCGGGCGTGGCCACCGAGACCGACGGGGTGGCCTGGGCGGTCAGGAGGGGACGCAGGTCGACCTCGGCGGCGTCGGTCTCCGGGCGGGCGGCCTGCTCGGAGATCAGCACCCGCAACGCCACCTCCTGCTCGCCTGCCCGATCGGCCAGTTCGGTGGCCGCTCCGCCGATCTCGGTGCCGCGGCGTTTGATGTAGGCCAGGACCTGCAGCACGCCGTCGTGTACCTGCCTGGACAGGCGTTCGCGTTCCTCGGCGGCCGCGGTCAGCCGCAGCGCCCGCTCGAGCTGGCGCTGGGCGCGCTGGGCGGTGTCGGCGGCCAGCCCGAGCGCGAGGCCGACCGACACGAGCACCGGAGCGGTGGCGTCGCCCCAGACGTCCTGTCCCCACTGCTCGCGCACCGTCACCACGACCGCGGACATCAGCAGGCCCGACGCCACGCCTGCCACCGGGCCGAGCAGGATCGCCATCGAGATGACCGAGTTGGCGATCCACAGCGTGGTCGGCAGGGTCTGATGGCCGTGATACCAGTCGTAGTCGGCGACGAGCCGGGTCGAGGCGATGAGCGCGATGGTGACCACCTGGTCGCCGACGACCACCCAGCCCCGGATGCGGGCCGCCGCGGCGGGGAAGTACCACTGCGACAGCAGCAGCGCCGACACCCCGGACCAGATCGCCATCACCGCGACGAGCACCCAGCTCAGCCGCTGGTTCTCGTAGTAGGGCACCGACGCGATCTGCTGGCCGACGGCGTAGAGCAGGGTGACCAGGCGGAAGGCCTGGGCGGCGCGCCACAGCGGCGCGGTCGCCACCTCGGTGGCGGCGAGGTCAGCGGTGTGGGTCCGCATCCGGGGCGCCGCTCTCCCCGGCGCCCTCCCGGCGCAGGGTCTCGGCCACGTCGAAACGATCAGGCACCGGGTTGTCGGCCTGCGCCGAATAGAGTCTTCGATCCTCGCCCTGTAGCTCGCTGTAGAGCTCCTGCGGACTGTCGGAGAGCAGGTAGCGCACGGCCGTGTTCGCCACGGCGACGAACGGCACCGCGAGCAGCGCCCCCGCGATCCCACCGACGACCAGGCCCGCGGCGATGGCGAGGACCACGGCCAGCGGGTGGATGCTCACCGCGCGGCCGAGCAGCAGCGGCTGGAGCACGTGCCCCTCGAGCTGCATCACGGCGACGATGATGCCGAGCACGATCAGCGCGGTGACCGGGCCCTTGGTGACCAGCGCGATGAACACGGCGATGAACCCGGCGAAGAAGGCACCGATGATCGGGATGAACGCGCTGATGAACACCAGCGACGCCAGCGGCAGCGCGAGCGGCACGCCGAGGATCGCCAGACCCGCGCCGATACCGATGGCGTCGACCGCGGCGACGACGACGGTGGCCCGCACGAAGCCGACCAGCGTCCCGAACCCCAGCTCACCGGCCGTGCGCACCTTCTCCCGGTGCGGGGTGGGGATGATCCGGGTGACGAAATGCCAGATCTGGTCGCCGCCGTACAGGAAGAAGATGAGGACGAACAGCGTCAGGAACGCGCCGGTCAGGATGTGGCCGATGGCGGTCGCGGTGGTGAGCGCGCCGCTGGTCAGCCCGTCGCGGTTGTCCTGGATGGTGCGCACGATGGTGTCGCCCGCGTTGCGGATCTGCTCGTCGCTCAGGTGCGCTGGCCCGTTGATCAGCCAGTCCTGCACCTTGTGGACGCTGTCGGTGACCTCGTTGGACAGCCGGGGCACGCCGTCGACGAACTGCTCCACGACGAAGGTGAGGATGCCCGCCAGCACGCCGATCGACCCGACCAGCGAGACGAACACCCCGAGCGAGCGCGGGATACCGACCCGCTGCAGCCAGTCGACCAGCGGCGCGAGCAGCGCGGCGGCCAGCAGCGCCAGCGCCATCGGGATGACCACCGAGGCGAATTTCTGCACCAGCATCCCGAGCGCGAGCAGCGCCGCGAAGATGACGAGCAACCGCCAGCTCCACGCCGCGCCCTTGCGCACGAGCGGGTGCACCGCCTCGGCGTCCCCACGCAGGAGTGCGGACACGGCGGCAGGTGAATCCGTCTTCTGGTCGGTCACGTTCGTGAGCCTATCGGTCCGAACGCTAGATTGGTGATCGTGTCGGCGCCACTGGAAGCGGTCAAACAGACCATGCGAACGCGCTGGCCGCTGTATCTGACCTCGATGCTGCTGGCCAACGCCTTCGGCGCCGTGCTCGTCTGGGCCTTCATCCAGTACGGCCTTCCGGTGCCCGAGGGCGACCCGCGGGGCGTCAGGGAGAACTCGCTGATCGCGCCCCTGATCGTGTTCGGCGTCGCGGGCGTGCTCAGCGTCGTCGCCTCGTCGCTGATGCTGCGCCCGGTCATGCGCTGGCAGATGCGCGGCGGGCCGCCGAGCAGGCAGGAGCAGATGGCCGCGCTGCACGCGCCGCTGCGCCAGGCCATCCTGCACCTGATCCTGTGGATCGTCGGCGGCGGCGTGCTGGCCGCGCTGATCATCGTGGAGTCGCCGGAACTGGCGGGCGCGGTCATCGTGACCGAGTGCATGGCCGCGACCATCGTGTTCGGCTTCACCTACATGCTCGGCGAACGCATCCTGCGCCCGGTCGCCGCCGAGGCGCTGACCGAGGGCACCTTCGACCACACCCTCACCCCCGGTGTCGGCACCCGCATGGCCATGACCTGGGGCATGGGCACGTTCGCGCCGACCATCGCCATCGTGCTGCTGTGCGTCACCCAGATCTCGTCCGACGTGAAGTTCTCGGCGCAGTCGCTGGCCGTGTCGATCCTGCTGCTGTGCGGCGTGGTGATCATGCAGGCGCTGGCGCTGTCCATGCTGACCGGTTCCTCCATCTCCGACCCGGTGCGCCAGCTCTCGCAGGCCATCAACCGCGTGCAGGCGGGCGCGCTGGACGTGCAGGTCGAGGTGTTCGACGGCTCGGAGATCGGGCTGCTGCAGGTCGGCTTCAACCGCATGATGGACGAGGCCGCCAAGCGCAGGCGGTTGCAGGAGCTGTTCGGCCAGCACGTCGGCGAGGAGGTCGCCCAGCGCGCCCTCGACTACGGCACCGAGCTGGGCGGCGAGACCCGCTTCGTCGCGGTCCTGTTCGTCGACATGGTCGGCTCGACCGCGACGGCGGCCGAGCGACCGCCGACCGAGGTCGTCAGCCTGCTCAACGAGTTCTTCCGGGTGGTGGTCGAGGTGATCGACCACCACCACGGTTTCGTCAACAAGTTCGTCGGTGACGCGGCGCTGGCCATCTTCGGCGCGCCCCTCGACCGTCCCGACGCCCCGACCGCCGCCCTGGCCGCCGCCCGCGAACTGCGGGAGGCGTTGCGCGAGGTGGCCGGTCTCGACATCGGCATCGGCGTCTCGGCGGGCCTCGCGGTCGCGGGCAACATCGGCGCCGCGAATCGTTTCGAATACACGGTGATCGGCGACCCCGTCAACGAGGCCGCCCGGCTCACCGAACTGGCCAAAGATCGACCCGGCCGCGTCCTCGCTTCGGGCAGCGCGCTGTACTTCGCCGACGAAAGCGAGCAGGAACATTGGGACACCGGCGACGAGGTTCAGCTACGCGGCAGACGCCGCAAGACCCTGCTGGCCTGGCCGAAGGGGACTGCTGTCGCGGCCGACGGCGAAGACCTCGACGAACCGGCGCGTTCGTTAGGCTGAGCCGGTGACGGCCGACGGTGACCTCGCGGGCGAACCGGCCACGCCACCGGCCGCGCGTTCACCGCGCCGCCGCTTCCGGTGGCTGAAATGGGTGCTCGGCGTGGTGCTGGTCGCCCTGCTCGTCGCCGAAGGCGCCTACCTGTGGCCCCGGCTGCACGAGTCCTGGCAGAAGCTGACCGAGATCCACTGGGGATGGCTGGCGCTGTGCGTCTGGTTCCAGGCGCTGTCGATGAGCGGCTTCGGGCGGGTGCAGAAGCAACTGCTGCACGCGGGCGGGGTGAACGTCGGCCAGGGGAAATCGGTCTCGGTGGTCTACGGCGCCACGGCCATGTCGGTGACGCTGCCCGCCGGCCAGGTCTTCTCCACCGCGTTCACCTACCGCCAGACCCGCAAGTGGGGCGCGAGCCCGATCGTCGCCTCCTGGCAGCTCGTGTTCTCCGGCGTCGTCGCCGCGGTCGGGCTGGCCCTGCTCGGCGTCGCGGGCACCGCGCTGGTCGGCAACCGGATCGGGGTCAACCTGATCGTCTCGCTGCTGGCGCTCGGGGCGCTGCTGTTCGCGGGCAACTACGTCTCCCGGCATCCCGGCACCCTCGAGGCCGTGCTGCGCCGGGCCCTCGCCCTGGTCAACCGGCTGCGCAAGAAACCGGCCGACACCGGGATCGCCGAGCTCGGCGAGATCCGCAGGCAGCTGGAGTCGGTCGACCTCGGCCGCCGCGACGCCACCCTGGTCGGTTGCTGGGCGCTGGTGCACCGCTTCGCCGATGTGGCCTGCCTCGGCGCGGCCTGCTACGCGGTGGGCGCCGACCCCAAGCTGTCCGGCCTGCTGATCGCGTTCACCGCGGGCAAGGCGGTCGGCTCGATCCCGTTCGCGCCCGGCGGCATCGTCTACGTCGACGCGACGCTGATCTACGGCCTCACCGCGACCGCGGGCCTGGCCGCCTCGCAGGCGGTGGCCGCCGCCTTCGTCTACCGCCTGGTGAGTTTCATCCTCGTCGCGGTGGTCGGCTGGATCGTGTTCGCCTTCCTCTTCCGTACGCCCGAGGCCGGAGATGCCGAGTACGAGAAGGAGTTCGAGGAGCGCAGGCCGCTGTGATTGCACTGGTCAGGGCATATCCCTTCCGGCGCGTACAAGATCAGCGGTGACTAACCTTCTCTCTGTGAGAAATGTGGCCCCCTTCGCCGTCGACGTCGTTCTGGTCATCGTCTTCTGCGCCATCGGCAGGCGCAGCCACGACGAAGCGATCCTGGCCGGCCTCGCGAAGACCGTGTGGCCCTTCGCGATCGGGCTGATCATCGGCTGGGCCGTCGCCGCGGTCACCGCGCGCCGGCTGTTCGGGCGGCTGGACGGCACGGCCCTGTGGCCGACGGGCGTGCTGGTCTGGCTCGGCACGCTCGCCGGCGGCATGGTCCTGCGCGCGGTGAGCGGCCAGGGTGTCGCCGTCAGCTTCGTGATCGTGGCCGCGTGCGTGCTCGCCCTGTTCCTGCTCGGCTGGCGCGCCGCCATCCGCGCCCTGCGCTGAGGGCTACGGCTCCGGCGTCGCCAGCGACTTGAGCAGGACGTTGGCCATGCGCGAGGTGGCGTTGCCGCTGTCGACGTCGGCGATGTGGATGGCGAAGGCGAGGTCGCCCATGGTGGCGAGGAGCCAGCCGTCGGTGCCGCCGGTCGCCGGGAAGGCCAGCACGTCGCGGAATCCGCGCACCGGCGCCGCGTCCGGCTTGCCGACACCTTCGTGCAGCATGCCGCGCAACCGGTCGACCGCGGCCGCGGGCAGCGCGGGCGCCTGGGTCTCGGTCGTGCTCGGGCGGCCGTTCTCGATCATCGGCGGGACCAGCGAGCCGCGCGCGATGGCCGCGGCGGCGATCGCCATCCCGAAGGGGCTGGCCAGCACGGCGTCGGTGCCGCCGCCCTGGCGGACCTGCTCGGCGCTGCGGCCCGCGGTGCCGATGCGACCGGTCACCTCGTCGAGCCCGGGCACCTTGAAGTCGACCCCGATGCCGAGCGCGGTGGCCGCCTCGGCCGCCTCCTGCACCGACACGTCCTGCGGTGCCTTGTTCTTCAGCGCGGCGGCGACGTTGCGGAACAGTTCCATGGCGTCGCCCGCCGGGTAGAGCCCCGTGAAGGCGAGCGGGCCCTTCTCGGTGGAGTAGGTGTTCTGCGCGACCGCGACGACCGCGCCGGTCGACGGCTGGATGGCCACGATCTCGGCGGCCGTTCCGGCGCTGACCACCGCGTCCTCGGCGGCGCGCTGGAGCCGCTGGTCCATGGTCGCGGAGATGTCGGGCCCGGCGGGGCCCTGGTAGCCGGCGATCTGGTTGACCAGCTTGCCGTCGGGTTCGAAGATCTGCACGCCCCAGCCGGAGTGCGCCTCCTGGCTGTCCTGCCAGACCTTGCGCAGGGCGTCGAGCATGGGCGACCAGGTGCGGCGGTCGGCGGAGATCAGCTTGGGCTGCTGTTCCATGACCACGCCGGGGATCCGCGCCATGCGGGGCTCCAGGATCTCGAAGTCGGCCTGGCGCAGGTTGACCGCGACGACCGGCTGCCCCTGCGCGGCGGCGAGCTGCTGCATGAGCGAGGGGCCGGTGATGAGCGGGGCGACCGGCTCGATGGCGTCCGCGAGCGCGTTGGTCGTCCCGACCAGGTCCCCGGTGCGGGCGGGGTCGACCTTGATGACGTTGAGCGTCTGCTCGGTCATGAGCGCCTCGCCGGACAGGTCGGTGACCTTCGGCGGCGGCTTCGGCAGGGTGCGCACCAGCTTGACGGTGCGATTGTTGGTGAGCTGGGGCATGACGACGGCCGGGTCCCAGGAGATGCGCCAGCCGATGGCCAGCTTCCGGACGGTGCCCTCGAGCGTGTAGTGCCAGTCCTTGTTCTCGCCGAAGTTCCAGCTGACGTCCATGCTGAAGATGCCCGACTCCGGATCGAGCCCGATGAACTGGGTCTTGCGGTAGTCGACGGTGCCCGAGTCGAGGCCCTCGAACATTTGCTTCAGGGTTGCGGACGCGGCGGTCGGGTAGGAGGTGAGGTCGGCCGCCTTGGCGTAATCCTTCTTGTCGAGCAGATCGGTGAACCGCGAAACGAGGGTTTCGGGTTCACTCTGCTGCCCGCCGATCCCGCACGAGCACATGACGGCAGCGAGGGCGGCTGCCCCCACCAATGCCATTGCGCCCCGGACGCGAAAGCGGCGGGATCCCCACACATCCATATCGCCCACTCTTCACTCTTGCCACTCCGGTAACAACACCACCGTACCGGACCGTGACCTGCCTGCGATGCCCCGGTAACACGGGACGTTACCCATCCTCAGCAACTCGATTGTGCCCGAAATCTCCCCATCTCGGGGGGCGGTTCCGGGCTCTCGCCCAGCCAGTAGCGACAACTAGCGCGCTTACCGTACCGGGCCGGAGGATCGGTTGTGCGAATCTCGCATGGTGCGGCGATTCAACGGGGGATTACCCCGCGCGCGACCCGGTCATTCCTGGCGAACCGACCAGTTCTCCTGTTCACCCAGAGCGTATCGGCCATTCCGTCGCAGCGGTGTAATCTTGTAATCACTGTAATAACTGCACAACAGACAGCAGGTGATCCGCCATGAAGAACGCCCATCGCGGCCGCGGTTTCGGCAAGTCCGGCGGCTGGCAGCAGGCCGATCTCCCCGACCCCGCCGACGCCCCGGACTGGTTCGCCGGGCGATTGCCCGGCGACTGGTTCACCGAACCGCCCACCATCGACATCGACCGCGACGAGATCGTGGTCGTCGGCAAGCTGCGCCTGCCCGAGCAGGCGGACAAGAACGACGTGCCCGCGGCGACGAAGGAGGGGGCGCTGGCCCGCTTCCGCGAGTCGACGCGACCCGCGCGCATGCAGATCGCCGACGAGGCCCAGCGCCGTTACGGCCGCAGCGTGGCCTGGGGCGTCGAACTCGACGGCGAGCGCATCCTGTTCACCCACCTGTCGGTCCCGGTGATGACGCGGCTGCGCCAGCCCGAACGCCAGGTGCTCGACACCCTGGTCGACGCGGGCGTCGCCCGGTCCCGCGCGGACGCGCTGGCCTGGACGGTGAAGCTGGCGGGCAAGCACGCCGAGAGCTGGCTCGCCGAACTGCGCGAGGCCATGCGCAAGGTCGACGACCTGCGCGCCGAGGGTCCGCGTGGCCTGTGAATTAAGGTGGCCTGCATGGCAGAACGCGCTGTGCAGGCCACGGGCCCGATCCTCGTCCTGAACGGGCCGAACCTGAACATGCTCGGCACCCGCCAGCCGGAGGTGTACGGCGCCGACACCCTCGACGACGTGATCGCGCTGTGCGAGCGCACCGCGGCCCGGTTCGGCCGCGAGATCGTCGCGTTCCAGACCAATCACGAGGGCGCGCTGATCGATCGCATCCATCAGGCGCGCGGCGAGGTCGCCGCGATCGTGATCAATCCGGGCGGCTGGACCCACACCTCGGTCGCGCTGCGGGACGCGCTGGTCATTCCGGAGGTGCCGATCGTGGAGGTGCACATCAGCAACGTGCACGCGCGGGAGGAGTTCCGGCACCATTCGTTCATCTCGCCGATCGCGACCGCCGTGGTGGCGGGCATGGGCATCCAGGGGTACGCCGCCGCGATCGAGTTCCTGGCGGGCCGGGCCTAGCCGATCCGGAAGACCGGGAACCCGGGGGCGATCTCGGCCAGCTGGGCGTCGGTGGCGTTCTTGTCGAGACCCTCGAAGAACCGGCCGACCTCCCAGCCCCACTTCTCCAGGTACAGCCGCAGCAGCGGGGTCTTGTCGGCGTCGGCGACCTCCACGGCGGAGAAGGTCTCGCTCTTGCGGCCCAGCCGCAGTTCGCCGCCACCCGCGGCGCGCAGGTTGCGCACCCACTGGGTGTGCCCGCGCGGCGCGACCAGGTAGCGCGCGCCGTCGGCGGTGGCCATGGGGTTGACCATGGTCGTGCGCCACTCCCCGCTCTTGCGTCCGCGGACCGCGAGCAGCCGCGAACCCATCACGCTGATCCCCAGCTTGGGCAGCAGGTTGAAGAACTTGTTCATGACCGGGTCGAGACCGGAGGGGCCGATATAGCGGGTGGCGGCGTTCATTTCGCGCCTCCTTCGTGAGCACTGCTCTCTGTTGAGAACAATGCTCCACCCCGTCGCCCGCAATGTCAAGAGCACTGCTCTCACTTTGTGCGGGCGACCCCTCCGGCCCCTCCGGCCGTCAGGCCGCGTCGCCGCGCAGCAGCCCGTAGACCGACACCGGCTCGCCCGCCTCCTCGGTGGCCGCGATGGCCCGGCGCCAGACTCCCTGCGCCACACGGGACAGCGTCGCGTCGACGCCGACCTCCTCGGAGGCGTCGATGATGTGCTGCGCGCCCGCGTCCATCATCTTCAGCTCGGCCAGCCCACCCCAGCCGCCCGCCCGGGCGGCGGCCGCGTACTCCTCGATGAAGAAGGGATAGGCCGCGGCCGAGCGCACCGCGTACGGGGCGAAGGCCGCGATGTCGTTGCCCGACTTCTCGATGGTGGCGAAGGCCTGGTTCAGGCTGATCATCCAGGGATGGAAGGTGATCAGCAGCGCCTGGTAGAACACCTGCGCCAGGCCGTCGTCGGCGCCGAGATACTCCGCCGGGCTGAGCGGACGCAACAGCTCGGCCACGGCGTCGAACACCGCACGCGGACCGCTGTAGAAGATGTAGGACGCCGGGTGGGAGATGTTGTCGCCCGCCGACATCACGCCGCCGGAGAGGAATTCGGCGCCGTGCGAGCGCACCCACGCCGCCCCCGCCCTCGCGTGCTCCGGCGAATCGGAGGAGAGATTGGCGATCACCTTGCCCGCCAGATGGTCGGTGGCCTGGCCGAGCACGTCGTACATCGCCGCGTAGTGCGTCAGGCTGACCACGGCGACCGCGTTCGCGTCGAGCGCCTCGGCGACGGTGGCCGCCCGCTTCGCGCCCAGGGCGACCATGGCGTCGGCCTTGTCGCCGCTGCGGTTCCACACCGTCACCTCGACACCGGCGTCGAGAAAGGCGCGGACCATCGCCCGGCCCATCGGGCCGAGGCCGAGCACCGAGACCGAACGGGAGCTCGTGTTGTCGGACATGTCGGATTCCTTCGTTCGTCGGGACTGGTTCGGCGCCGGTTCCGATGGTCGTCCGCGCAGGTAGACTCGACAAGTACGCACATGCGGGTGTGGTGACTTACCCCCAGGTCCGTGACGAGGTCGGGAGGATCCGTTGAACAGTTCCGGTGACGCACCTCACGACGTGTGCGGCATGAGCCTGGCGATCGACGTGGTCGGCGGCAAGTGGAAACTGCATCTGATGTGGGTGCTCGGCGGCGCACCGCAGCGCTTCGGCCGGATCCGCGACCTGCTGCCCGGGGTGAGCGAGAAGGTCCTCACCGAGAACCTGCGCCAGCTCGAGAACGCGGGCGTGGTGCACCGCGAGATCTATCCCGAGATCCCGCCGCGGGTGGAGTACTCGCTCACCGAACTCGGCGCCGACCTCGCCCGTGCCCTTCGCCCGCTCGAGGACTGGGGCGACCGCCACCGGGGGCAGCTGGCGCCCCGGCTCGCCCGGGCTCAGTAGGGCTGCCCGACCGGGAGCACCGCCAGCTGGGCGATGTTGACACCCCGGCGCCGCCCGGCCACGAAGGCCACGACCTCGGCGACGTCGCGGGGTTCCATCGTGGACACCTCCCCCGCCATGGCCGCCAGCTGCGCGGCGAAGCCGGCGTCGGCGACGTGCCCGCCGATCTCGGTGCCGGTCATCCCCGGTTCGATCGCCGCGACCCGGATGCCCTTGGGCCCCAAATCGGTACGCAGATTCCGCACCAGATGGCTGACGGCCGCCTTGGTGGCGAAGTAGACGTGGTAACCGGGGTAGGCGACCTGCGCGCCCAGCGACGAGATGGCGACGATGTCCACCGGGCCGCCGTCGCCGGCGGCGCGGAGCAGGGCAGGCACGAAGGCGTCGAGGGTGCGCAGGACGCCGTTGAGGTTCACGTCTATCTGGTGCCGCCACAGGTCGGCGCGCGGCTGTTCGGGCGAGAACGGCTGCATCACACCGGCATTGGGGACCAGCAGGTCGACGGTGCCGAGCTCGCGATCGATCCGGGCAGCGGCGTCGGCCAGCGCGTCCGGATCGGTGACGTCGGCCGCCACCGCGAGCGCGACGCCGCCCGCGGCGACGATCTCCGCGGCCAGCTCGTCGACGCGCTCCTTGCGCCGGGCCAGCAGCGCGACGGCGGCGCCGCAGGCCGCCAGCTCCCTGGCCGTGGCCGCGCCGATACCCGAGGACGCGCCGGTGACGACGGCGACGCGACCGGCCAGTGACCGAGTGCTCATGGTGGGACTCCGTTTCTCGACGACCCCGGACTGTCCGGGCCGAACCATCGTCGGTTCGCGCCGCCCCGGCCCGCCAGGCCCGGACCGGCCGGGGTCCGGGCGAGCCTGGGTCCGGCAGTACCAGGCGGGCGACCCGCCGATCGCCGATAATCGGCCGATGACCCGAAACCGCGAACTGGGCGAGTTCCTGCGCACCCAGCGCGCCCGCCGGACACCGGACCCCGCCGCGATCTGGTCGGGCCCGCGCCGGGTCCCCGGCATGCGGCGCGAGGAGGTGGCGCAGGCGGCGGGGGTCAGCGTGGACTACTACGTCCGGCTCGAGCAGGGCCGGATCGGCGCGGTGTCCGACGAGGTCCTCGACGCGGTCGCCGACGCCCTGCGGCTGACCGTCACCGAGCGCGAGCATCTGAACCGGCTCGCCGCCCGGCGCAGGCCGGAGACCACGCGCGCTCGGCGGGCGCGCCTCGATCCCGGCGTGCAGCGACTGCTGGATTCCTGGCCGGTGACCCCGGCCCACATCCTGGACCACCGCACGAACATCATCGCCGCGAACGACCTGTGCCGGAGCCTGTTCGCGGCGGTCGGCTGGGACCTGGCCGCGCAGGCCAACGCGGCGAGGCTGATCTTCCTCGACCCCGCCGCCCGGGAGTTCTACGTGGCCTGGGACGAGAAGGCCGAGTCGATGGTCAATTTCCTGCGGCTGTCGGCGGGCAGGCATCCCGGCGATCCGGAGTTGTCCGCGCTGGTGGGCGAACTCGCGGTCGGCAGCCGCGAGTTCGCGACGCTGTGGGCGGCGAACCGGGTGGCGGACAAGGGGATGGGCCTGGTGCGGATCCGGCATCCGGAGATCGGCGAGATGACGGTGCTCTTCCACGGTTTCCCGGTGCCCGGCGACGACGACCTCACGCTGGTGACGTTCACCCCGGCGACCGAGGCGGACGAGGAATCGCTACGGCTGCTGGGCAGCTGGCACGCGGATCCGCCGGAATCGCTGCGGGACAGGGCGGTTCAGCGCGAGGCGAAGTAGGTCCGGGCGATCTGCTCGCCGACCTCGGTGAGCAGATCGGCCGCGCCCGCGATCGAGCGCGCGGGGTCGGGTTCCAGCGCGCTGAGGGTGAAGCAGCCGGTGAAACCCGCGGCGCGGATCTCGCCGGGCGACAACAGGGTCCGGCCGACGGCCGCGACGACCGGCACCCCGGCCGCCCTGGCCGCCGCGCCGACGCCGACGGGCGCCTTGCCGCGCAGGCTCTGATGGTCGAGGGAGCCCTCGCCGGTCACGACCAGCGTCGCGCCCGACACCAGGTTCGGGAACTCGAGCAGTTCGAGCAGCACCTCGATCCCACTGCGCACCTGCGCACCGAGGACGGCCAGCGCGCCGAATCCGGTGCCGCCCGCCGCGCCCGCGCCGCGGACCTCGGCGTACCCGCGGCCGAGCACGGCCGCCCAATTGCTCAGAGCCGCTTCGAGAACGGCCACCTGTGCCGCGGTCGCCCCCTTCTGCGGCGCGAACACCGCCGCGGCGCCCGCGGGGCCGAGCAGCGGGTTGTCCACGTCGCAGGCCAGGGTGAACCGGGTCTCGGCGACCGCCGGGTGCAGGCCGGAGCGATCCACCGACACCACGCGGGCCAGGGCCGCGCCGCCCTCGCCGGGGTCCTCCCCCGCCGCGTCGCGCAGGCGAAGGCCGAGGGCGCGCAGCAGCCCGGCGCCGCCGTCGGTGGAGGCGCTGCCGCCGAGACCGAGCACGATCTCGCGGGCGCCCTGATCGAGGGCGTGCGCGATCACGACGCCGAGCCCGAAGGTGCTCGCGCCGAGCGGGTCGGGCCTGCCGCCGGGCAGCTTGGCCAGGCCGACCGCCGCCGCCAGCTCGATCACCGCGGTCGTGCCCTGGACGGCGTAGACCGCCGTCGAGGCCGCGCCGGTGGGACCGGGCGCGGGGACGACGACCCGCTGCCAGCCCGCCGCGATGAAGGCGTCGACCATGCCGTCCCCGCCGTCGGCCACCGGCACCCGCCGGATGTCGATGTCCGGGCGCACCCGGGTGATGCCCGCGGCCAGCGCCGCCGCGACCTCGGGCGCGGTCAGGGAGCCCTTGAACTTGTCGGGGGCGAGCACGACGCGGGGGGCGGGGGTCATCCCGACATTGTCCGGCCTGTCACCGAAACCCGCCAGGGATCGGTCCGGCCGCGCGGCCACGCCGGACCGCGGCGGGCCGGTGCAGGCGCGCGCCGCTGGCTGCGGCGCACGGCGTCGGATACGGTGCAACGCATGGCGACCGAGGTCCGCAACAACACCGCGCTCGAGCGCTTCGAGCTCACCGCCGACGGCCAGGCCGCCGGGTACGTCGAGTACCAGGACACGGGCGCCGAACGCGCGCTGGTGCACACCGAGATCTTCCCCCGCTTCGAGGGCCGAGGCTACGCGAACGTCCTGGTCGGGGCGGCCCTGGACGCCAGCCGGGACGAGGGCTACAGCGTGCTGCCGCTGTGCACCGTCGTCGGGCATTTCATCCGCAAGCATCCCCAGTACATCTCGCTGGTGCCGCAGGGGTCGCGGACGATGTTCGGGTTGCCGCTGTAGTCAGTAGGCCTTCACGGCGCCGTCGACCGCCGATTGCAGGTCGCTCTTGACCAGCCGGGCGATGTCGCCGGGGCGCTGCGGCAGGTCGAGGATCGGCGGGTTGAAGTAGAACGCGGACGACTGGACCTCCTCCCGGGTCGGCTCGACCCCCGGGTCCAGGCGCGGTCCGTAGCTGATCCCCAGGCTGACCAGCGCGGGCGGCGCCCCGAGCTTGGCCGCGCGGAAGGCGATGTGCCCGATTCCGCTGCCGACCGACTGCACCTGGGTCGGGTCGACGTCGTTGCAGGTGCCCTCGGGGAAGATCGCCAGGTGGTCGCCCGAGGCCAGCCGCCGCGCGCAGACGTCCATCATCTGCTGGCCGGCCGCGTTGACCGCGCGGATGCCGTGATCCTTGCCGCGGAACACCGGGATGCCGCCCATCATGTCGACCTTGCGACGCTGATCGGCCTCCACGAACAGCTCGTCCTTGGCCAGCACCCGGACCCGCCCGATGCGCGAGCGCAGCGGCGAGCGCCAGGCCGCGGCGGCGACGGTGTAGGGATCGCTCTGCGACAGATGGTTGAGCGAGTAGATCACCGGCCGCTTGCTGCGCAGCAGCTGACGCACCTGTTCCCTGGCGCCGCCCGCGAAGAAGACGCGCGGCCGGTACCGCCTGGCGAGCAGCGCGTAAGCCGCCAGCGCCTGCAGCCGGTTCTGGCGATGCCGCAGGTAGTAGTCGTAGACGGCGTCGCTGTTTTCCAGGAGGACCTCGGGCTGTCGCATGACGCGACACTACCGCCGCGCACCAGGGCTGCGCGGGGCCGCGTTTTTAGTGTCATGATGACTGACGTGGCACGCGGAGACGACCCGGACGAGCGCCAGGCTCGCGGCGAACCCGGCGGTGGCCGCCGCCGTGATTCCCGCAGGCCGGACGGCGGGGTCCGCGCGGGGAGTCTGCTGGTGTCGGCGACCGAACTCGTCGAGCCCACTTTCCGGCGCACCGTGGTCTACATCATCGAGCACAACGACGCGGGCAGCCTCGGCGTCGTGCTGAACCGGCCGAGCGAGACGCCGGTGTCCGACGTGCTGCCGCAGTGGGCGGCGCTGGCCGCGGATCCCGCCGACCTGTACATCGGCGGGCCGGTGAAGCGCGACGCCGCGCTCTGCCTGGCCACACTGCGGCTCGGGGTGGAGACCGACGACGTGCGCGGGCTGCGCCGCGTCGACGGCCGCATCGCGCTGGTCGACCTCGACGCCGACCCCGAGGTCATCGGACCGCTGGTGGAGGGCATCCGCGTCTTCGCCGGGTACGCGGGCTGGTCGATGGGCCAGCTCGACGGCGAACTGGACAACCGGGACTGGATGGTCGTCTCGGCGCTGCCCGGCGATCCGCTGGCCACCGACCGCCACGACCAGTGGGCGATGGTGCTGCGCCGTCAGCCGCTCCCGCTGGCCCTGCTCGCGACGCACCCCATTGAACTGGAGCGCAACTGAGGCCGTTACTCCTACGAAGACCTTCCAGGAGTGACACATGAAACCCGAGCAGTGAACCGGGCCGCCGATGAACGACGGTCGCGACGAACTGATGCGCGCGCTCTACGCCGAGCACGCTCCCGCGCTGTGGCGCTTCACCCTCGGCCTGGTCCGGGACCCCGGCCGGGCCGAGGACATCGTCCAGGAGACGCTGCTGCGGGCCTGGCAGCGCCCGGCGGTGCTGGAGCAGACCGACACCTCACCGCGCGCGTGGCTGTTCACCGTGGCACGTAACCTGGCCACCGACGAGTACCGCAGCGCGCGCCACCGCCGTGAGCTCGGCACCGACTCCCCGCCGGAGCAGGTCAGCCCCGATCAGGCCGACCGCACCCTGGACAGCTGGCTGGTCGCCGACGCGCTGAGCACGCTGAGTACGGACCATCGCGAGGTCATCGTGCGCGCCTACTACCGCGGGCTCGGTACCGCGCAGATCGCGGACGAACTCGGCATTCCGCCGGGCACCGTGAAATCGCGCCTGCACTACGGCATGCGCGCGCTGCGCCTCGCCCTACAGGAGATGGGGGTGACGAACCGATGACCGACCTCGCCGACGACTACAGCACGTGGGACGCGTCGTACGTGCTCGGCTCCCTGAGCGCCGCGCAGCGGCGCGAATACGAAGAGCACCTGGCCGAGTGCCCGCACTGCCGCGAGGCCGTCGCCGAGCTGGCGGGCCTGCCCGGCCTGCTCGCGCTGGTCGACCGGGGCACCGCGCTGGCCATGATCGAGCCGCCGGGCGAGGACGCGCCGCCCCCGGACCTGGTGCCGAACCTGGCCGCCGCGGCCGAGCGCAGGCGACGGCGGGGCCGCTGGGTCACCGTCGGGTCTGCCCTGGCGGCCGCGGCCGCCGCGGTGGCGGTCGCGATCCCGGTCACCGCGGCCGTCACCCGCTCCGACGACCCGCCCGCGGTGGCCGAGCAGGTGGTGGCCCAGCGGCAGCTGCAGCCGCTGGAACAGACCCCGATCAGCGCCGAGGTGACGATCCTGCGCGACGGCGACCGCGCCCGGCTCGTCATGACGTGCGCCTACGCCGAGACCGCCTACGGCGGGACCTGGAAGTACGGGCTGGTCGTCAACACCGGCGGCAAGCGCGTCGAGCTGGACCAGTGGTCCGCCGGGCCGGGCACCGAGGTCCGGCTCGAACGCACCGTCGACGCGGACCCGGACGCGATCAGCAGCGTGGAGATCACCTCGGGCTCGGGCCGCACCGTGCTCGTCGGCACCTTCTGACCGCCGCACGGCCCGGTTCCCGCGCGGGAACCGGGCCGTGCGGCGAGCCGGATCAGCGTCGCGCCTGCTTGCGGAAGATCGACCGCGACCAGGCGAATCCGCCGAGGCCGATGACCGCGCACCAGCCGAGGGATACCCAGCCGTTGATCCCGATCTCGGTGCCCATCAGCAGGCCGCGCACGGTCTCGGTGATCGGCGTGAACGGCTGGTACTCGGCGAACTGGCGCAGCCCGACCGGCATGGTGTCGGTCGCGACCAGGCCGCTGCCGAGGAAGGGCAGCATGACCAGCGGGAACGGCGCGTTGCTCGCGGCCTCCGGCGTGGGCGAGAGCAGGCCGAGCGCCACGGCGAACCAGGTGAAGGCCAGCACGACCAGCGACAGCAGGCCGAAGGTGGCCAGCCACTCCGGCACGGTCGCGTTCGGCCGGAAGCCGACGAGGACCGCGACGACCACCATGCCCGCCAGGCCGAGGATCGCCTGGATGAGCGTGCCGACGACCTGTCCCGACAGCATCGCCGATTGCGAGATCGCCATGACCCGGAACCGGTTCACGATTCCCTTGGCGGCGTCGGTGGCGACGGCGACGGAGACCGAGACGGTCATGTAGGCCGGGATCAGCAGGAGCATGCCCGGGGCCAGGTAGTCGATGTAGTTGCCGCCGGAGGACTTCTCCAGCGCGCCGCCGAAGACGAAGTTGAACACCAGCAGCAGCACGATCGGCATGATCACGACGGCGAAGACCATGCTGGGATACCGCTTGGCGTGCAGGATGTTGCGCCGCAGCATCGTGACGGTGTCGGTGAGGGCGTAGGTGGGGGTGCTCATCGGGCGGGCTCCTGCTCGATTCGGGTGGTGGCGTGGCCGGTCAGGGAGAGGAAGACGTCGTCGAGGTCGGGGGTGTGCACGGAGAGCCCGCCCGCCTCGATGGTCGCGGCGTCGAGCCGGTCGAGGACCGCGCGCAGCGATCGCACGCCGCCGTCGCTCGGCACCGCCAGGGTGAGTCCGTCGCCCGCCTCGAGCACCCGGGCCGCGGGGCCGAGCACCCGCTGTGCCGCGGCGAGACTGGCGTGGTCGGGCAGGTCGACGCGGATGTATCCACCCGGGACCAGGCGCTTGAGCTCGGCGGCGGTGCCCTCGGCGACGATGCGTCCGCCGTCGAGGACCGCGATCCGGTCGGCGAGCTGGTCGGCTTCCTCCAGGTACTGGGTGGTGAGGAAGACGGTGACCCCGGCGGCGACCAGCTCACGCACGATGTCCCAGATGGCGCGCCTGCTGCGCGGGTCGAGGCCGGTGGTCGGCTCGTCGAGGAAGATCACCCGCGGGTCGCCGACCAGGGTCATGGCCAGGTCGAGGCGGCGGGTCATGCCGCCGGAGTAGGTGCTCGCGGGCTTGTCGCCCGCCTCGACCAGGTCGAAGCGTTCGAGCAGTTCGGCGGCGCGCCGACGGGATTCGCGTCGGGGCAGGTGGAGCAGATCGCCCATGAGCTCGAGGTTCTCCCGGCCGGTGAGCAGTTCGTCCACCGCGGCGAACTGACCGGTGACGCCGATCCGCGCGCAGACGTCGGTCCGCTCGGTGGCGACGTCGAAGCCGCCGACGCGCACCTCGCCGCCGTCGGCGCCGATCAGGGTGGTGAGGATCTGGACGGTGGTGGTCTTGCCCGCGCCGTTGGGGCCGAGCAGGGCGAACACCGTCCCCTCGGCGACGGTGAGGTCGATGCCGTCGAGCACGGTGTGGTCGCCGTAGGCCTTGCGCAGGCCGCGCGCCGTGAGGGCGGGGGCCGGTGAGGCGTTGACCATGGTCTTCCCTTTCAGCGGAAATGAATAAATCAGTACGAATATGTGCATGTTTTATCGACACCGCTCCCGGGAGCGGTGGTGGTCGCGGAGGTGGAGTTGTCGGCTCGGACTAGATGTCGAGCTCCTCGATCCTGGGGTGGGCGCCCTCGCGGACGCGGCGGTAGAGCTTGTCGGGGAGCTTCGGCTTCAGCTCCTCCACGTCGTCGACGATCTCAAGTTCGTATTCGCCCCAGTCCCAGGCGTTCTCGCCGATGCCGAACATGCGGCGCCAGTACTTCCAGTCCTTGAGGTCACCCGCGGCCTTGCCGGTGGGGTACTCGTCCCACGGCGCGCTGTGGGTGTGCAGGACGTATTTGCCCTTGCGGCTGCGGTAGACCCGCAGCTGCAGGACGCGGTCGTCGTCCATGTCCTGCCATTCGCCCAGCAGGACGCCGCCGAAGCGGACCTGCCGGACCCCGTCGCGGCCCACCTGCAGCACGACCTCCTCGTAGCCGGCGAGCTTGCCCTCCTCCAGCTCGATGAACCGGCGCAGGGCGGCGATCACGGCGCCGGACAGGTTGCCCCCGACCAGCTCCTGCGCCCGCGCGAACAGCGGGAGATCGTCGTCGGCCACGTAGATCGTCTTGTTGGGCATGAGGAAACTATACGTAGATGTATACGTACACACAAGTGGTCGCGGAAATTCGGGTGAACCGGCACGCCGACCGGCTCGTATCCCTGATGTAGGCGGTGATCGCACCGCCCGGCCGACGTCGTCGTCGCCGGGGCGGCGCGCCGGATCGCGAAAGGAGGGTCGATGCCCGATCGAGTCGTCGATCATCTCGTCAGGACCGTGGCGGACCTGGGAATCACCCACATCTTCGGCGTCGACGGCGCCAACATCGAAGACCTCTACGACGCGATGTTCGAGGCGGGCGGCCGCCCGGCGGGGATCGTCGCCAAACACGAGTTCTCCGCCGCCACCATGGCCGACGGATACGCCCGCAGCACCGGCGGCCTCGGCGTCGTCGCCGCGACCTCCGGCGGCGGGGCGATGAACCTCGTCGCGGGACTGGCCGAGTCCCACGCCTCCCGGGTACCGGTACTCGCCCTGGTCGGCCAGCCACCGACCGCGCTGGAGGGCAAGGGCGCGTTCCAGGATTCGAGCGGCCGCGCGGGCGCGCTCGACGCCGTCGCGCTGTTCTCGGCGATCAGCGTGTACTGCGCCCGCGTCACCGACCCGGACGAGGCGCCCGCGCAGCTGGCCGCGGCGATCGCGGCCGCCCGCCGCGGCGGACCGGCGGTCCTGCTGCTGCCCAAGGATGTTCAGCAGGCCGAGCTGTCCCCCGGGCCGCGGGCGCCGATCCCCGGACGGCAGCGCGCCGCGCCGGACCTGCGCGCCCTGACCGAGGCACTCGCCGCCGCGCGCGGGCGGGGCAAGATCGTCGTCCTGGCCGGCGACCAGGCCGCGCGGGACAGCGCGCGCGCCGCGTTCGCCGAGCTCGTCGCCTGCCTCGACGCCGCGGTCGGCCTCGCACCGGACGCGAAGGACGTCTACGACAACAGCGCACCCGGCTACTGCGGCGTCGCGGGCAGCATGGGCCACCCCGAGCTGACCGCCGCGCTCGCCGCCGCCGAGACCGTCCTGCTGGTCGGCACCCGCCTCCCGGTGACCGCCCGCGCCGGACTCGACCCGCTGGTGGCCGGGCGGACCGTGCTGAGCATCGGCGCCGAACCGCCCTTCGTCCCCGCCGAACACACGCCCGCCGATGATCTCGCCACCGCCCTGACCGCCCTGACCGCAGCACTCGACGACCACCGCGCGGCCCCGGCGACCGGGCCCGGCACCCCCGCCCTGACCCCGCTGGCCGTCCCCGCCGCGTCCGGCCCCGGCCTGCGCTACCGCGAGCTGGTCGAGACCATCGACCGCGAACTACCCACGGGGACCGATGTCTTCGCGGACGCGGGCAACACCGGCGCCTCGGTGGTGCACCACCTCCGCGTCCCGCGCGGGGGGCGGTTCGTTGTCGCGCTGGGGATGGGCGGGATGGGCTACGCGTTCGGCGCGGGCATCGGTTCCGCCTTCGCCCGCCACGACGCCGCCGACGGCCCGCACCGGACCGTCGTGATCGCGGGCGACGGCGCCTTCTACATGCACGGCATGGAGATCCACACCGCGGTCGAGCACGACCTGCCCGTCACCTTCGTCGTGCTCAACAACAACGCGCACGCCATGTGCGTCACCCGCGAGCAGGTTTTCTACCGAGACCGATACAGCTTCAACCGTTTTCGCGATACCCATATCGGAGCGGGAGTCGCCGCCATGTTCCCCGGACTGCCCGCGCGCACGGTCACCGACCCGGCCGGGCTCACCGACGCCCTGCGTACCTGCCTGCACACCGGCGGCCCCGCCTTCCTCGAGATCGTCTGCGACCCGGACGAGATTCCCCCGTTCACGCCCTTCTTGGCGACCCCTCACCCCAGGAGCCCTTCGTGACAACCAGCGCTCTCCCCGCACTCAGCGACATCCCCGAGGAGGTGGTGCCCGGCGTGCTGCGGATCGAGAACTCCGACAAGGACGCCACCACGCCCATCATCCTGGACATGCTGCGCTCGGTGTACCCGCACGACCAGATCTACGGCGACTTCTGCCCCGTCCAGTCCTACGTCGCCGCCCCGCCGCGCGAGGTGTGGGAGTACCTGGCCGACACCCGCTCGCTCGAGGAATGGACCTACAGCCTGCGCGGCTTCGCCGAAACCGGCGAGCCGGGGCTCTGGGTCGCCTACGACAAGCTGGGCAAGGACACCCAGATCTTCACCCGCACCGAGGCGAACGCCGAGGCGATGACCGTCGACTACCACTGCGCCTGGGACCAGGGCGAACACCTGTGGATGATCTACCTCATGCGGGTCGTCGACGCGCAGGTCGTGCTGAACAAGCCCGGCTCGGTCGTCCTGTGGAACAACTGCAAACACCCCTTCTACGACGAGAACCCCTTCCCCGAGAAGGTTCCCGGCGACCGGCCGGTCTGGGTCGGCGACTTCTGGGAGATGTTCTCGGCCGGGCATCGGCTCGAGCTGGACAACCTCAAGGCCATCTGTGAGTACCGCGCGGCCAACGGCCTGCCGATCAAGCCGGAGTGGATGAAGTGAATTCTGCAGCCCTGCCCCCGATCAGCCTCGTCGACGTCGCGAGCTACCTGCCCGGCGACCCGGTGCCCACCGAGTACTTCACCCAGTTCTCCCGCTCGGACCGCATGGCCAAGAACGTCATGTTCCGCTCGCCCACCGGCCGCCACCACATCGGTCCGGACGAGACCGCCGTCGACATGGCCGAGCGGGCGTTCGCGCCGCTGCTCGACCGGCACGGCGCCGGCCTCGCGGGCGAGATCGACATCCTGCTCACCCACACCCAGCTGCCGGACAATCCCGTCCTCGGGGCGGGCCCGGAGCTGGCCCGCCGGATCGGCGCGAACCCCGCCCAGGTCGTCGACGTGCACAACGGCGGCTGCGCCGCGTTCGTGCACATGATGAACCTGGCCCGCGCGCTCATGCAGACCAGCGAGGCGCGCACCGCGCTGGTCGTGGCGATCCAGAACTGCGCGGGCCCGGTCTTCACCCAGACCGAGATCCGCAAGCTCGCCCAGGCCCCGGTCCCCGGCGACGGCTGCGGCATCGGCCTGCTGCGCAAGGACGCCACCGCGCCCATCCTCGACATCGAGACCCGCACCTACCCCGAATTCGCGGGCGACATGGACTTCAGCACCAACGGCGAGCGCAAGTACTGGCAGCCCGGCGAGGGCCAGGGCTGCGTGAGCTTCACCGAATCCAAGGTGGCCAAGGTCTTCGCGCGCGGCAACCGGCTCGTCCCCGAGGTGGCGCTCGCGGTCTGCGACCGGATCGGGGTCAAGGGCCGCGACATCGACACCTTCGTCACCAATCAGCCCAACCGGCTCTTCCTGCGCAACTGGCACGACGCGATGGAACTGCCCGCCGAACGCCACCCCGACACCTTCGACACCTGCGGGAACCTCTTCGCCGCAGGCATCCCGGTCACCCTGGACACCGAGAACCGCGCGGGCAGGCTGCGCAACGGCTCGGTGGTCCTGATGTCGGCCTTCGCCCACGCGGGTGACTTCGCCGGCGCGGCGGCGGTGCGCTGGGGCGCGGCACGATGAACGGAGCACGAGCATGAGCGTGGGGTTGGCCGAGAGCACCCTGCCGTCGCGCCGGGTGCGCGGCGACACGATCCCCACCCGCTTCGACCTGAGCCTGAGCGAGAACCCGTTCCCGCCGCTGCCGTCGGTGCTGCGCGCGGTCAACGACTCGCTCGCCAAGGCCAATCGGTACCCGGAGTTCCTGCCCCAGCGGCTGCCCCGGGTGATCGCCGATCACCTCGGGGTGCGGCCCGAGGAGGTGGTGGTCGGCGCGGGCGCGACCGGCGTCGCCATGCAGGTGCTGCACGCCCTGGCCGGCGATCGGCGCGAGATGGTCAGCAGCACACCGACCTTCGACGGCTACCCGATCATGGCCGACATGGCCGACATCCCGCTGGTCCCGGTCCCGCTGCGCCGCGACGGTCAGCAGGACCCCGACGCGCTGCGCCGGGCGGTGAACCGGCGGACGGCACTGGTGGTGCTGTGCCGTCCACACAACCCCACCGGGACGGTGCTCGGCGCGGGCGAGGTGCGTTCGCTGCTGCACGCGATCCCCGGCCGGGTACCGGTGCTGCTCGACGAGGCCTACGTCGAATTCCTCTCCCCCGCCGATCAGCTCGACCTCCGCGCGCTGCTGGCCAAGCACGCGAACCTGCTGGTGCTGCGCACCTTCTCCAAAGCCTATGGACTGGCCGGGCTGCGGATCGGGTACTGCGTTGGCCGCGGCAAGCTGATCGAGCGGATCGGCAGGCAGCAGCTGCCGTTCGGGATCTCCGACGCGGCGGTCGCGGCGGTCACCGCCACCTACGCCGCCGACCGGGAGCTGCGCGAACGCGTCGACTGGATCACCGCCGAACGCGAGGCGCTGCGCGGCGCCCTGCTGGCGGCGGGATTCGCGGTACCGGCCAGCCACGCCAACTTCCTCTACCTCCCCGGGCCCGGCGTCTCCACCGCGCTGCGCCGGGCGGGGATCAAGGCCAAGGCGTATCCGGACGGGAGCGCGCGGATCGCGGTGGGCGACCCGGCGGCGGGACGGGCGGTACTCGCGGCACTGGCCGGACTCGGCGAGGCCCGGCGGCGGTCCTAGCCGGTCCCCGCCTTCGCTCAGGCGATGCGGTGCTCGGTGACGGTCGCGCTGAGCGCGGTTCCGTTCAGGTCACCGAACAGTTCGCGCTCGGTCACCGACACGGTCAGGGTGTTGCGGCGGTCGACGGCGGCCGCCGCGGCGTCGATGAAGTCCCGGTCGAAACTGTAGACCGGGATCTCCTCGGCGCGGTGGATCTTCTTGCCGGACAGGGCCGCCAGCACCTTCGCCGGGTCCCGATGGGTGTAGACGGCGGCCCGCCCCGCGAGCTTGCTGCCCCGGTGCAGGCGCTCGGCGTCGGGCGCGCCGATCTCGATCCACGCGGTGGTCCGCCCCGTCAGATCGCGGACCAGCACCGCGGGCTCGTCGGTGGAGGAGACCCCGCCGTCGCTGAAGGTGATCCCCTCCTCGTACTCGAGCAGGTACGCCAGCAGGCGCGTCACCATGAACTCGGCCGTCTCCGACGGATGCCGCGCCACCTTCAGCTCGAGCTGCTCGTACACCCCGCGATCGACATCGGCCAGGTCGACGGTGAAGTGGTGGATGGTTGCGCTCAGTGCCATGGTGGCAAGAGCCTACTCAGCAGCCACCGCCGCCACCGCAACCACCACCGCCGCCGCCCCCGCTGTCGCAACCGCCGCCCCCGCAGCCGCTCCAGCTCGAGCCGCCCGACGATCCCGAGTCGCCGCTGTACGTCGTACCGCCGTAGGACGAGCCGCTCGACCACGACGACCGCCGGTGCCGCCGCGACGGCCCGCCGCTCGCGAACGAACCCGACCTGCCCCTCGCCGCCCGGATCGCCCACACGATCGCCACGATCGGCACCACGACCACGACGGCCACGGCGACGACCGCGAACACGACGGTGAGCACCCCGATCACTACCCCGATGACCTCCACCGTTCCTCCCCTCGTTGCTGCCTCCGGAACCGAAAGTAGCCACGCCGCCTTGTGATTCGCTTTCGATCGGCCAAGCATCCGGAATCGCCGGACACCCGGTCACGACGGAATCCGCGGCCACGGGGCCGCGCTGCGGTAAAGGTGGAGGGGTGCGATTTCCGTGGCAGGGCGAGTACACGCCCAATTCGGCGCCGTCGTCCGGGACGGCCAGTCGCGTGCTCGGCCGGATCCGGTGCGGCCGCCACGACGTGATCCTGCGCCGGACCCGGATCGTGCCCGGCGGCTCCAGCGGGTGGCACTTCCACGACGGCACGCTGTTCGTGCTGGTCACCCGCGGAACGCTGGACCATCCATACCTCGACCGCGGCCCCGTGCGGTACCGGACCGGGCGGGTGTTCCGGGAGCCGAGCGGCCCGTCACACGTGCACGTCGCCCGGAATCACGGCCCCGGCGAGGTGCGCATCCTGGTGCTCTACGTCAACCCGGCGGGCAGCCCGCTGTCGCACAGCGTGCCCGCGCCGCCCGGCGAGAGCTGAACGCCGTCAGTTGGCGGGGGCGCAGGTGCTCTTCAGGGAGCACCCCGCGCAGGAGGAACCGCAGCCGCCGACGGGGGCGGGCGGGAGGAGCGGCTCGACCGCGCGGGCGGCCGCGTTGGCCCCCGCGCCCATGGCGAACACCGCGAGGACGAACGTGACCGCGGCGACGACCGCGGCGGGGATCCCGCCCGCGACCAGGGTGACCAGGCCACCGGCGAAGAGCACGGCGCCGCCGCCGACCATGGTCGGCGCGGCGATGCGGTTGGCGATGCGGAAGTTCTCGTCGCTGTGCAGCGCCGCCTCGGTGGTGACGCCGACGAAGCGGTTGCGCGGCAGCTTGCCGACGAAGCCCAGCACGCCGAGCACGATGACGGCGGCGGCCAGCGCGAACATCAGAAAGGCGACGACGAACATCCCTGCACGGTAGCAGTGTCGATGCGCGGCTGGCGCCGCGGGTCGGCGGCCCTTCTGTCTCGATTCTTCCCTCCTCCGGCCGGTCGCTGCGCTCCCTCCCTCCGTCAGTCCAGAATCGAGACGGCCGCCGACCGGGCGGCGACCTCGGTGGGCCGAGGGGAAAAGTGGTGGGGGTCACGCACTACGCTGGAAGACGTAGTGTGTCCAGCCCACGGCGGCGAGATCAGCGAGAACAGGAATCGGGACAGTGCCAGACACTCGTGCAACCGACAGCGATGTACCCCAGCACCGGTACAACGCCGAACTCGCGGGCCGGATCGAGCGGCGGTGGCAGCAGAACTGGAACGAGCGCGGCACCTTCCACGCGCCGAATCCGGTCGGCCCGCTGGCCGGCGCCACCCCGGTCGACAAGCTGTTCATCCAGGACATGTTCCCGTTCCCGTCGGGCGCGGGCCTGCACGTAGGCCACCCGCTGGGCTACATCGCCACCGACGTGTTCGGTCGCTACCACCGCATGCACGGCCGCAACGTGCTGCACGCGCTGGGCTACGACGCCTTCGGGCTGCCCGCCGAGCAGTACGCGGTGCAGACCGGCGCGCACCCGCGCGACACCACCGAGGCCAACATCGCGACGATGCAGCGTCAGCTGGACCGGCTGGGTCTCGGCCACGACCGCCGCCGCTCGTTCGCGACCACCGACCCGGAGTACTACCGCTGGACGCAGTGGATCTTCCTGCGGATCTACAACGCCTGGTACGACCAGGAGGCCGACAAGGCCCGCCCGATCGCCGAGCTAGAGGAACAGTTCGCCACCGGCGCGCGTCCGCTGCCCGACGGCCGCGCCTGGGCCGAGCTGACCGCCGCCGAGCGCGCGGGCGTGCTGGACGGCTACCGCCTGGTGTACCAGTCGGATTCGATCGTCAACTGGTGCCCGGGCCTCGGCACCGTGCTGTCCAACGAAGAGGTCACCGCCGACGGCCGCAGCGAGCGGGGCAACTTCCCCGTCTTCCGCAAGCGCATGTGGCAGTGGATGATGCGCATCACCTCCTACGCCGACCGGCTGGTCGACGACCTGGACGCGCTGGACTGGCCCGACAACGTCAAGTCCATGCAGCGCAACTGGATCGGCCGTTCGCGCGGCGCCCAGGTGCGTTTCGACGCGCCCGACGGCGAGCAGGTCGAGGTCTTCACCACCCGCCCCGACACCCTGTTCGGCGCCACCTACGTGGTGCTGGCACCCGAACACGAGCTGGTCGACAAGCTGGTCGCCACCGCCTGGCCCGGGGGCACCGACCCCCGCTGGACCAACGGCGGCGCCGCCTCCCCCGTGGAGGCCGTCGCGGCCTACCGCACCTCCATCGCGGCCAAGTCCGACCTGGAGCGCCAGGAGAACAAGGAGAAGACCGGCGTCTTCCTCGGCGTCTACGCGACCAACCCGGTCAACGGCGCGCAGGTGCCGATCTTCACCGCCGACTACGTGCTGAGCGGGTACGGCACCGGCGCCATCATGGCGGTGCCCGGCCACGACCAGCGCGACTGGGACTTCGCCACCGCGCTCGGCCTGCCGATCGTGGAGGTCATCTCCGGCGGCGACGTCACCGAGGCGGCCCACTCCGGCGAGGGTGTGCTGGTGAACTCCGGCTTCCTGGACGGCCTGCCCGTGGACGAGGCCAAGGCCACCGTCATCGGCAAGCTGGAGGCCGACGGCCACGGCACCGGCACCATCCAGTACAAGCTGCGCGACTGGCTGTTCGCCCGCCAGCGGTACTGGGGCGAGCCCTTCCCGGTCGTCTACGACGAGGACGGCCTGGCGCACGCCCTGCCGGAGTCCATGCTGCCGGTGGAGCTGCCGGAGCTGGCCGACTTCGCGCCGGTCACCTTCGACCCCGACGACGCGGACTCCGAGCCGTCCCCGCCGCTGGCCAAGGCCACCGACTGGGTGAACGTCACCCTGGATCTGGGCGACGGCCCCAAGCGGTACCGCCGCGACACCAACGTCATGCCCAACTGGGCGGGCAGCTCCTGGTACCAGCTGCGCTACGCCGACCCGACCAGCACCGAGTACTTCTGTGCCCCGGAGAACGAGCAGTACTGGCTCGGCCCGCGGCCCGAGGCGCACGGCCCGGCCGATCCGGGCGGCGTCGACCTGTACGTCGGCGGCGTCGAGCACGCGGTACTGCACCTGCTGTACGCGCGTTTCTGGCAGAAGGTCCTCTACGACCTGGGCGACGTGACCGGCAGCGAGCCCTACCGCCGCCTGTTCAACCAGGGCTACGTGCAGGGCTACGCCTACACCGACGCCCGCGGCGCCTACGTGCCCGCGGCCGAGGTCGTCGAGCGGGACGCGAAGTTCTACTGGACCGGGCCGGACGGCGTGGAGATCGAGGTCGCCCAGGAGTACGGCAAGATCGGCAAGTCGCTGAAGAACGCCATCTCCCCGGACGAGATCTGCGACCAGTACGGCGCGGACACCTTCCGCTTCTACGAGATGTCGATGGGCCCGCTGGACACCTCGCGTCCGTGGGCGACCAAGGACGTCGTCGGCGCGCATCGGTTCCTGCAGCGGGTGTGGCGCCTGGTGGTCGACGAGGAGACCGGCGCGGTCCGCGTTACCGAGGACGCGCCCTCCGACGAGACGCTGCGCCTGGTGCATCGCACCGTCGCGGGGGTGGACGAGGATCTGGCGGCCCTGCGCGACAACACCGCGGGCGCCAAGCTGATCGAGCTGACCAACTACCTGACCAAGAACTACCCCGAGGGCGCGCCCCGCATCGCCGTGGAGCCGCTGGTGCTGATGCTGGCGCCGCTGGCGCCGCACATCGCCGAGGAGCTGTGGGAGCGGCTGGGCCACACCGAGTCGCTCGCGCACGGCCCGTTCCCCATCGCCGATCCCGCGCGGCTGGTCGACGATTCGGTGGAGTACCCGATCCAGGTGAAGGGCAAGGTGCGCAGCCGCATCCAGGTGCCCGCCGACGCCGATCCGGCGTCGATCGAGGCCGCCGCCCTGGCCGACGAGAAGATCGCCGCCCTGCTCGAGGGCAACGCGCCGCGCAAGGTGATCGTGGTGCCCGGCAAGATGGTCAACATCGTCCCGTGATCGCCGGAAACGACTGCGCCCCCTGGCCTTCCGGCCGGGGGGCGCGTTGTTTCACGTGGATCAGGCCTGCACCTTCAGCACGTCGTTCAGGGTGACCAGCGACAGGTTGCGTTCCTTGATCAGGTCGACCAGCTGCCCGTAGCAGTGCGTGACCGGCGGGAAGTTGGCGTGCCCGATGACGATGGTCTGGGCGTTGAAATACTTGCGCGCGCACTCCATCAGGTAGTCCTCGGTGATGAGCCCGGAGTCCGACAGCGAGCCGTACCACATGGTCGGGACGGTGTAGCCGAGGTCGGCGGCCACCTTGTCCACGGTGGCGTTGTGATAGCCGAAGGGCGGGCGGTAGAACGGGGTGCCGTCCACGCCGAAGTTGTTGCGCAGGAAGTCCTTCGTGCGGCTGAGCTGGTCGGCGACCCCGGAAGCGCTGAGCTTGGTGAGCGCGGCGTGATCCCAGGTGTGGTTGCCCAGCTGGATCTGCCCCGACTCGACCAGCGGGCGCAGCGCGTCGCGGTGGATCGTCCAGGAGTCGTAGTAGCCGGTGACGAAGAAGGTGAACCGGGCGCCGGTGTCCTTCGCGAATTTCACGTAGGCGCCGACCACTTCGGCGCTGGCGCCGTCGTCGACGGTCAGCGCCATGCTCGAGCCCGCGCCGGGCAGTTCGGTGATGATGCCGGGCTTGATGACCGACTTGGGCCCGGCCGGCGGCGCGGGCAGCAACTGCTTCGCCGGCGCCGCCGACGGCGGGACGGCGGGCGGGGTGGTCGGCTTGGGCGCGATCGGCGCCTCCCCCTCGGCGGTGGCGCAACCCGCCACGGCGACAGCCGTGCCGGCGACCAACAGGGACAACATCCGACGACGATCCACGTTCTCGGGCCTTCGTGTGTGCGGGCGGCGTGCGGCCGCCGGGACGGGAGTGGGGGGTGCGACTGTGCCGGCGTCGGGAGCCGATGATCGCGTCACCCGGTCGGGGTGGTGCCGACAAGGTACGCGGACATCATGACCGGAAGTTGAACCCCGCGCAGCGCGCGGTGCTCAGTGCCGCCAGGGGCGCAGAACCAGTTCCGCCGGATGGGCGTCGGCGGGCGTGCGCACCGCGTTACCGACGGCGGCGGCGACGGTCGAGGGCTTCAGGAACTCCTCGGGCCGGTATTCGCGGCCCTCGCCCGCGATGATCTCGCGCTGCATGTCGGTGTCGATGCGGCCGGGGAAGACGGAGGTCACCCGGAGGCCGGGTTCCTCGGCACGCAGCGCGTCCGCGAACGCCCGCAGCCCGAACTTGGCGGCCGCGTAGGACGCCCAGCCGGGATTGGCCCGCAGGCCTGCCCCCGAGTTGATCAGCACCACATGCCCGTTCGCGGCGCGCAGCGCGGGCAGCAGCTGCCGGGTGAGTTCGGCGACGGCGATGAGGTTGGCCTCCAGGGTGTACCGCCACTGGTCGACGGTCGAGTCCGCGATGGTGCCGAGGTCGGCGACACCCGCGTTGTGCACCAGCACGTCCAGCCGGGTGATCGGCGCGCAGGCGGCGGCGACCGCGGGGTAGTCGGTGAGTTCCACCGGCCACGGGGTCGCGCCGGGCAGTTCGCCGGTGACGGCCGCGAGGGCCTCGGCCGAACGGGCTCCGACCAGCAGGTCGTGGTCGGCGGCGAGGTCGCGGGCGATGGCGGCGCCGAGGCCACGGCCTGCGCCGGTGATGAGAGCGAGCGGTCGCGCGGTGGTCACGACGACCACGGTAACCGGAGTCCGCGCCACGCCCGGATCGGGAGGTTCGCCGAACCGGATCGCCGCGATACGGGTAGTTTCGACAGGCATGACGGATCCGCGTTACCAGAACCGGCAGTACGAGCAGCAGCCGTACTCGGCGCAGCAGCAACCGGGTCAGCAGCAGTACCAGCCCTACGCCCCGCCGGAGCCCGAGAAACACATCAATCTCGGCAAGCTGTGGGCGGGTGGTTTCGGCACCGCCGTCGTCGCCGCGCTGATCATCGTGGTCGGCGTCCTGCTGGTGCGCGGTGTCCTGCAGGTGGCGCTGCTCTCGCCGACCGGCACCGGCACCTACGGCACCATCTCGACCACGTCCTACGCCTTCTCCGGCGCCGTCGCGGCCCTCATGGCGACCGGCCTGCTCAACATCCTGCTGGCGGCCATGCCCAACCCGATGCAGTTCTTCTACTGGATCACCGGCCTGGCCACCGCCGCCGCCGCGCTGCTCCCGCTGACGCTGATCGCCGACTGGGGGCCGAAGCTGGCCACCAGCGCGATCAACCTGGTGGCCGGTCTGGCGATCATCACGATTCTCGGCTCGATCGGCGGCTCGGCGGTGGAATACACCCAGCCGTCGGAGTACCGCTGAGCGAACGTGTCGGGCGCCACGCCCACGCCGAGATGCCGGTTGCCCGCGCCGGGGTCAAAATGAACAAATGACGAACCCCGGGTTCACCCCGACGCAGCTCGCGGCCCGCGCCGCCTACCTGCTGCGCGGCAACGACCTGGGCACGATGACCAGCGCCGCACCCCGCCTCTACCCGCACATGTGGAGCTGGGACGCGGCGTTCGTCGCGGTCGGGCTCGCGCCGCTCAGCGTCGAACGCGCGGTCATGGAGCTCGACACGCTGCTGTCGGCGCAGTGGAAGAACGGGATGATCCCGCACATCGTCTTCGCCAACGGGGTCGACGGGTACTTTCCCGGCCCCGCCCGCTGGGAGTGCCGCAGGCTCGCGGCCGACGCACCCGACGGCCCGGACACCTCCGGGATCACCCAGCCGCCCGTGCACGCCGTCGCCGTGCAGCGCATCCTCGACCACTCCCGCAGGCACGGGCGCACCACCCGCGCGGTGGCCGAGGAGTTCCTCAACCGCCGCTGGCCGGACCTGGTGCGCTGGCACCGCTGGCTGGCCAACGCCCGCGACCCGAAACAGAGCGGCCGGATCACCCTGTACCACGGGTGGGAGTCGGGCATGGACAACTCGCCGCGCTGGGACCGCGCCTACAAGAACGTCGTCCCCGGCGCGGACCTGCCCCCGTACCGCCGGGCCGACACCGCCATCGTCGCCGACCCCTCCCAGCGGCCGAGCGATCGCGAGTACGACCGCTACCTGTGGCTGGTCGAGCAGATGCGCCGCGCGAACTACGACGACTACGCCCTGGCCTCGGTGATGAGCTTCGCGGTGGAGGACGTCTTCGTCAGCGCGATCTTCGCGCTGTCGTGCGAGGTGCTCGCCGACATCGGCGAGGAGTACCGGCAACCGAACGCCGACGTCCGCGAACTGCACGAATGGGCGGCGCATTTCCGCGCGGGCGTGCTCGACACCACCGACAAACGCACCGGCGCCGCCCGCGACTTCGACGTCCGCGCCGAACAGTGGATCAGCACCGAGACCCTGGCGATGTTCGCGCCGCTGCTGTGCGGCGGCCTGCCGCGGCAGACCGAACGCGCGCTGCTGCGCCTGTTCGACGGCCCGCGCTTCTGCGGGCACCCCGACCTGCGCTACGCCCTGCCGCCGTCGACCTCGCCGGTGTCCAAGGACTTCCGCCCGCGCGAGTACTGGCGCGGCCCCGTCTGGCCGGTCATGAGCTGGCTGTTCTCTTGGGTGTTCGCACACCGCGGCTGGGCCGAGCGCGCCCGCGCGTTGCGCGAGGAGGGCCTGCGCCAGGCCGCCGACGGCGCCTTCGCCGAGTACTACGAACCCTTCACCGGCGAACCCCTCGGCAGCATGCAGCAGTCCTGGACCGCGGCGTCGGTACTCGACTGGCTCGGCTGACCGCCCCCACTATCAGCCCGTCCCCACCACCCCATCACTACGTCCGCCCGCCGGGCCAGCATGTGCGCCCGGGCCACCACGTCCGGGGCCCAACCGGGCCACCACGTCCGGCCCCAACCGGGCCACCACGTCCGGCCCACCCGGACCACCACGTCCGGGCCGCGACCGGGCCACCCGAAGGCCGACCTCGAGGAGGCCCCGTCGCGGCCCGGCCCGTCGGTCGGGGTACCGAGACCATGCGCCGCAGGCGCGAGTATCGGTACGCCGACCGACGGGCCACCAGGGGGCCGCGACCCGCGGCGCCCGCGGCGCCAAAGTCACAGCCGCGCCGCCGAAGTCACCCCCCACACTCACATCCCGATGCGACCGCCCGCCTTCTTCCAGACGGCGACGACCGAGGGGCGCGGCTGCGCGTCGCCGCCGTCGGGCCAGTGCGAGAGGGGGTTCTCGGGGGTCGCGTCGTCGGCCTCGCCGGGATGCTGGACGCACACCATGACGCGCTGTTCGGTGACGATCGGGCCGCAGGTCTCCGCGCCGCGCGGCACGGTGAGGAACTGCTTGGTCTCGCCGCGGTCGGGGCCGTCCAGGACGACGGAGAAGAGGCCGTCGTTGGTCTTGAGGGCGTTGCCGTCGGTGGAGATCCACAGGTTGCCGTACGGGTCGAAGGCCAGGTTGTCCGGGCAGGAGATCGGGCTGACCTTGTTCTTGTCGAAGCCGGCGAAGTAGGTGTCGGCCGCCTTGGGGTCGCCGCAGACCAGGAGCAGCGACCAGGTGAAGTCGGTGCCGGTGTGGTCGTCGACGATCTCGAGGACCTGGCCGTTCTTGTTGAGCTTGCGCGGGTTGGCCTCGTCGACACCGGGCTTGCCCTCGGCGGCGCGGTTGTCGTTGTTGGTCAGCGCGACGTAGACCTTGCCGGTGTAGGGGTTGGCCTCGAAGTCCTCGGGGCGGTCCATCTTGGTGGCGCCGACCTTGTCGGCGGCGAGGCGGGTGAACACCGCGACCTCGCTGGCCGACATGCCGTCGACCAGGGACTCGGCCTTGCCGTCGCCGTTGCTCTTCAGCAGCGGGATCCACTGGCCCTTGCCGGTGAAGCCCTTGTCGGAGGGGACGTTTCCGCTGCCGTCGATCTTGTCGGCGTGGTCGCCGGTGAGCTTGGCGACGTAGAGGGTGCCTGCGTCGAGGATGGTCATGTTGTCGCGGCGGGCGGCGGCGCCGGTGCCGGACTTGATCTTCTTCGACGAGACGAACTTGTACATGTAGTCGAACTTCTCGTCGTCACCGGTGTAGGAGACGACGTCGCCGTTCTTCGTCACGTAGATGGTGGCGCCCTCGTGCTTGAGGCGACCCATCGCGGAGTGCTTGATCGGGGTCGAGGCGGGGTCCCACGGGTCGATCTCGACGACGTAGCCGAAGCGGTTGGCCTCGTTGGGTTCCTGCGCGAGGTCGAAGCGCTTGTCGGTGCGTTCCCACTGGTTGGCGGTGCCGCCCTTGGCGAACCCGTAGCGCTTGAGGCGGCCCGCGGGGTCGGCGGCCTTGTCGACGTTGGCGAAGTAGCCGTTGAAGTTCTCCTCGCCGGAGAGCACGGTGCCCCAGGGGGTCACGCCGCCCGCGCAGTTGGCGAAGGTGCCGCGCACCTTGGTGCCCGTGGGGTCGGCGCCGGTGATCACGTAGCCCGAGCCTGCGGCGGGGCCGGTGAGCGTGAACTCGGTGGTGGCGGTGATGCGGCGGTTGTACTTGCCGAAGACCGGGGTCAGCTTGCCCGAGCCCGGCTCGCCCTTGACCTCGACGACGGTGAGCCCGTGGGCGGCCTTGGTGATCTCGATCTGCTCGTCGGTGGGCTTGGCCTTGTCGTAGCCGCGGAACATGTGCGGGCCGGTGGTGTACTCGTGGTTGACCACCAGCAGGTAGGAGTTGGCCTGGCCCTCGATCGGCAGCAGGGCGGCGAAGTCGTTGTTGTAGCCGAACTGCTTGGCCTGGGCGGCGGCGGTCTGCTTCTCGAAGTCGAAGGCGGGCGCGTCGGCGAACAGCGGGTCGCCCCAGCGGATCACGACGCCCTGCTCGTAGCCGTCGGGGACGACGACGGCGTCCTCCTTGTTCGGCGCGACGGCGGTGAAGCCGGTGCCCGTTCCGGGCGTGCCCGCCGGGGTCGGGGCGGGGCCCGCGGTCTCGGCGCTGTCGTCACCGCCGCAGGCGGCGAGCGCGCTCGCGGCGCCGACGGCGAGGACGGCGGCCGCGCCGCCCTTGATCAGGCCGCGACGGTTGAGCCCGGCGACGATGTCACCGAAGTACTCGCCTCCCGAGGTGTTCGGCGGCTCGTGGAAACACGCGTTGGCGCACTTGTATTCGCAGGTCACTGCGGCGCGTGCGGACTGGCCGTCGTGCTTGACGAACAGGGCGAGCGGGCTGATGCTCACGGCGACTCCTGGGTAGATCGGACGTGGGCACGGTAAGCAGCGCAGGAAAGCCACGGGGAACACGTAGATGAACACCTGACCAAAACTCGTCCGGGAACGACGCCGAGCGCGGCATCCGGCCGGTCACCGGATGCCGCGCTCGCGGGTGGGGTCCTCAGGCGTTGACCGGGAGGGACAGCACCACCTCCTGTTCGCGGCCGGGCAGGTAGTGCACCTGGACGATCCGGCCGACCTGCACGTGACCGATCGCGGTCGGGGGCAGGAACTTCTCCACGCTGGTCTCGAAGGTGCCGCCGTTGTCGCGGGTGACCACGAGGCCGAGCCGGATCTTGGTGTAGCCGCCGCGGATCTCCCCGGGCACGTCGAGCGTGCGGACCACGGCCTGGGCGACGACGCCGCGCTCGGCGATGTCGAGCTTGTCGCGGGTGGTGACGCCCTTGCGGATCATGGACTCGTTCATGGCCGCCTGAACCGCCCGCTGGTCGCCGGACCGGTCGACCTGCACCCGATCGGTGCGGCCCGGCACGTACCGGACCGGCAGCACGACGCCCGGCCGCAGCAGGGCCAGCTCGGTCAGGGGCACGATCAGTTTGGCGTGCGAGTCGAAGACCTTCCCGTCGGCGCCCTCGACGCTGAAGTCGATCCGCACCTGCGGCTGGTCGTTGATGGTGATGCCGGTCTGCCGGACCGTCTTCACGGTGCCGATCCCGATCCGGCCCTCCCGGAACTCGCCGGTGTTCTGGCCGGTGAACGCGGCCACCAGTCCTTCGCCGAGGCCGCGGCCGGTGAAGGCGAAGGCCATCGGCACCAGGGTCAGCGCCATGATCGGCAGGGCCATCTGCGGGCCGAGCCAGGCCAGGGTGGTGCCGGTCCACGGGTCGGGGGTGTAGGTGAGGCCGTAGTAGAGGTAGTAGCCGAAGGCGAAGAGGCCGAACGCGACCGCGGCCGCACGGATCGTGGTGGTCATGATGTGCTCCTTGGGGAAAGGTCGGGGGGATTCGTGGGTCGCGGTGTTCGACTGAGCGGGCGCCCGGCGAGGTGGTTCGCCGGGCGCGGCCGATCAGGAGCCGACGACCTCGCGGCAGGCGAAGGTGATGTCGAAGGTGCTGGTGGACGGGCCCGCGAGCGGGTTGGTCAGGTCGACGCCGCCGACGCCCTCGCCGGTGATGCGGTAGGTGTTGCCGTCCTTGGTGAGCTTGGCCGAGCCGCCGGGCTGCCCGTTGCCGTAGCCGACCGCGTAGGGCAGGCCGTTCGCGCCGCCCTGGCTGCCCGCGATGCCGACGGCCTGGACGGTGTCGCCGGCGACGGTCGCGCTGACCGCGAGGTTGCCGTAGGTGGCGTTCGCGGCGTCGGTGAGCGCCAGCGCCAGGGTGCCCGCCTGCTTGGCGCAGGTGGTGTCGAACGTGGCGGTCAGGGCCTTGCCGTCGACCGAGGCGGAGGACTTGCCGCCCGCCGGGGCGGCCGGGGCGGCGGAGCCGGGGGTGGACGGGGTGGCCGAGCCACCGTTGTCGCCGCAGCCGGTGACCAGCAGGGCGGTGGTGGCAGCGGCGGCGGAGAGGGCGGCGATCAGCTTGGCGTTCATGGTGTTTCCTTCTTCTCTGGCGAGGAGTGGGCCGGTGTTCCGGCCCGTTGAGAGAAAGGTAGGAATCTTCCGCCGCCTACCGATCTCGAGTTTGCGCGTGCGCTCGGCACGGAAACCTCGTTAACCTGCTCGTATGCGAAGACCCCGCGCCATGGTGCTCGACGAGGTGTGGCGCGGGCTCGACGGTGTCGAGGCCCTGTCCGGCGCCGGTGGCGGCCCCCTGCGCCGCACGGTGAAGCTGATCCTCGACCCGCTGGTCATCCGGCCGGTGCAGCATCCGAGCTGCGCGGGCGCGCTGCTGACCGCCGACGGGATCACCCTGCTCACCTCGCTCGTGCACGCCCAGGGCGACGCGCTCCGGCACTGCGCCGCGTGGTTCACGGTGCTCAAGCAGGTCCGCCGGAAGCTGCGGATCACCGAGGGCAACGCGCAGGACCTCTACTTCCAGCGCTGTTTCGAGCTGGCGACCGTGTGCGGCGCCCCGGACGAGCGCGGCCCGGCCACCGCCGAGGCGACCCTGCGCGAGATCCACGGCAGCACCGGCGGACGGACGACCCAGGCGCTGAAGGCCCACGTCACCGATCCCGGCCGGGCGGCGGCGCTGAACGAACTGCTCGACCTCGCCTGGGGCCGCAGGCCCGCGGCGACCTACGGTGCCCGGGACCGCGCGGCCGAACTCGGCGCGCTGCTCGACGCGTGCGCGCTGACCCGCGACGGCGCCGACGAGGGGCCCGTCTTCGACGATCTGCTCGCCGGGCGGGTCGGCACCCATCGCGGCGTCGCGCTGTGGGGCGTCCACACCGAGGGCGGCGCGGACGAGCTCGGCCTCACGGTCCACCGGTGCCCGCGGCGACCGGACCTCGGGGCGTCGGCGTCCACCGCGGCGCTGGGGCTGCCGTTCGACCGCACCGTCTACGAGCGCATCTTCACCGTCCTGCAGGGCGGCACCGATCGCAGCGACCTGCCGGAGATCCCGGAGCTCGTGAGCCGCGAGATCTCCCGCAGCTGCGCGCCCTGGGGCCTGCTCGACGAATCGCTGCGGCTCGCCGCCGCCGCGGGCAGCGAACTCGCCCTCGGTCTTTCGCCGTTCGGCCGCGACCAGCCCGCGGGCGGGTCACCGGCGCACGACATCGTCAACAGCCGCTGGCGCCGCGAGGCCTACGTGCTACAGGCCCGCCGCTACAGCGTGCACGTCGCGGGGGACACGAGCCCGCTGACCCTGATCGCCACCGAGCTGCACACCCCGTGGCGGCCGTACCTGCGCCGCCTCTGGGTCCGCCTGCACGGCCGCGACGTGCGCGAATTCGCCGTCTACGACACCGCGGAGCTGTGGGATCTGCTCGACGGCGTGGCGCGATCGGTGATCCTCGATCATCGCGCCCGGGTGAAGCAGGCGCTCAGCGCGCCCGTCGCCGAGGCCCCCGAACTGGAAGCGAGGGCAGGCTGATGACCACGGTGCGGATGAGCCACGGCCCAGACGGGACGCTCGTGGTCGCGCCGCCGGGCGCGCCGCTGACGACCGACGACCGGCCCGGGCTCGACGTGCTCGTCCTCGAGGTCGCCGGCGGCCATCTCGGCTGGAGTCTGCTCGCCGGGCAACGGATTCCGGGCGCGGTGCTCGACGACGCGGACGCGGCGCAGGAGTGGCTGTGGGCCGTCTTCGGCGAGAACGTCGCCCTCGCGGTCGCGGACTTCGACGGGACGCCCGCCGAGTGGACCGCCGAACCCGCACGGCCCGAACTGGTCTCGTCGCTGTGGCGGCTGGCCTACGCCCAGTGGGCGGCGCGCTGGTGGCCCGCCTCCACCCTGGACGGCATCGCCGCGCTCGATCGGGACGTGCTCGCCGGCGAGATCGGCACGCTGGCCGTGACGTGCGAGTCGGTGGTCGACGGCGCCGACGCGCCGGGCGACCGCGACTTCGACCGCGCCGAGGACGGCCACCACGCCGAATCCCGGCCGCGCGCCGAGGATTACGCGCTGGCGGCGGACGGTCCCGCCGCGCCGCCGGGGCTGGTGCTCGCGCGCGGCAGCACCGGCTGGGACTGGCGGACGTGCCCGCCCGGCGTGCTCGACGCCTCCGAACACGCCGTCTCCTGGCAGGCCCTGCGCGACGCGGGCCGCACCACCGTGTGGGTCAGCGCCGTGGCCGCGCCCGACGCGAGCGGCGCGCTGCCGGATCATCTGCACCCGCACGCCGTCGTCGAGCTCGGCGGCCTCCGCACCGACTGTGTCCTGCGCAGGCGCGCGGACAGCTGGACCGGCGAGGTCGTCGTCGACACCGCCGCCGACCCGCGCCCCACCGTGACGGTGTTCGTCCCGGGAGTCGGTGCCGGGCAACCGGATACCGACCTCGCCGCCCGTGACCTGCTGCGCCGCTACGCCAGGGACCGGCTCGCCGCGGTGTCCTCGGGCGCCGCGCCCGACCCGCGGCCGCTGCGCGCCGAGGTCCTCGCCGCCGAGTCGGATACGGACTTCTGACATGGGGAACGGGCACGACGCGGGCGGGCGGGCGCCGTGGCAGTGAACGCGACCCCGGCCGCGGGCGACAACGAGCGGCTCACCGCCGGGTACGCCGCCTACCAGCGCGGCGACACCGCCGCCGCCCAGGCGATCTTCGAGGAGGTCGCCGCGGGCGAGACCGGCAGGCTGCGCACCGCCGCCCTGATCAACGCCGCGAGCATGGCCGACGAGCGGGGCGAGCACCGCCGGGCCGTCGAGTTGTTCCGGACCGCGCTGGCGGAGATGCCGGACGACGCCGCCCACCAGCGGCCGGCCGCGCTGGTCAACCTGTCCCAGGCGTTCCAGCACCTCGGCGAGCTGGACGCGGCGGCAGCGGTCCTGGAGGAGGCGCGGACGCTGCTGGCCGGCCTGCCCGACCAGGGCATGCTGCGGGTGGCCTGCCTGCTGTCGCTGACCGCCGTCGCCCTGCACCGGCAGCAGTGGGCCCGCGCGAGCGAGCTGGCCGGGGAATCGCTGACGGTCACCCGCGAGCACGCGCCGGCGCTGGCCGGGCATCCGTTGATGAACCTGGCCGCGAGCGCTTTCGAGACCGGGCGGACCGAGCTGGCCTTCGACTTCGCCGCGCAGGCCATGGACGCCTTCCGGGAGGCGGGCGACGCCGCCGCTGTCGCCGAGACCCAGCAGAACCTGGCGACGATGTACCTGCGGGCGGGCCGCCACGCCGAGGCGGGCGAGCCCCTGGCCGCGAGCCAGGACTTCTTCGAGCGGGCCGGCCTCGCCCACCGCGTCGGTGTCGGTGCCAAGATCGCCGGCTTCCTGGCCGAGAGCGGCGGCGACCTCGCCACGGCCCGCGCCTGGTACCGCGCCGCGCTCGACGGTTTCGCCGCGTCCGGCGCAATCAGCGACGCCGCCGACGTCCGCGTCCGCCTGGCCACGGTGCTGTACGCCTCCGGTGCCGCCGCCGAGGGCGAGGCGCTGCTGGCCGAGTCGTTCGCGGTCTTCGCCGCCCACGGCCTCGGCCTGCACTGCGCCCAGCTGGACTACTGGCACGCCGAACTCCTCGACCGGCTGGTCGAGGGCGCGCCGCCCGGCGATCCCGCGTCCGCGCGGGCCGCGGCCGAGGCGGTCCGGCTCGCGGTGCCCGCCGCCCTGACCATCGACGCCGTCCGCCACACGCTGCCCAACGGGCGGCAGCGCGATCGCTGGCACCGGGAGATCGCCGCGCCCGCCATGCGGCTCGCGTTCCGTTTCGCCGTCCGGACCGGCGACGCGCGCCTGGTCGCCGACCTCGTCGAAACCCAGTGCGCCGGAACGCCCCTCGACCTGTCGTCGGCGGCCGCCGCGCCGCCGCCGGTGGCGCTGCCCTACGACCTGTTCGACGGCACCGGCACGGCCCCGGACGCGGGTGGGCATCCGCTGACGGCGGGCACCGAGGCGCTGCGCCTCGGCGCCGCCCTCGCCGACGTCGCCGCCGCCGCGGGCATCCCCGTCGCCCCGCCGCCGCGCCTCGTCATCGACGGCAGGCCCGCCCTCGCCGACTACATCGCCCTCGCGGAGGCCCGCTACGGCCGGACCGTCCGCGACCGGCAGACGATCGTCCTATGAGCAGGAGCCCGGCCGTGCCACCCACCGCGCTGATCCGCCTCGCCGACGCGGGCGACGTCTACGTCGCGTGGCGCTGGCTCGACGCGGCCGCCGCGCCGGGCGTCGCGGTGCTGCCCGGCGAGGACGTGGATCGTGTCGTCGCCCGGCTCGCGGCCGAGCTGCCCCGGCCCGGCGACCCGGCGGGCCTCCGCCGGGCGCTCACCACCGGCGTCCTGGCCGATCCCGACGCGGAGAACGCCTTCGCCCAGGAACTCTCGCGCGTCCTGCTCCCCTACGCGCTGGCCGTGCAGCTGCACGATTTCCACCAACGCGGGATCGTGCCCCACCTGCGGATCCAGCCGTCGCCCCGGCTGGCCCAGGTGCCGTGGGAACTGCTCGCCCCCGACCCCGACATCCGGCTCCTCGACCTCGTCGACCTCAGCCTGCTGGCCCCCGCCTCCGTCGTCCGCGCCCCGGACCGCGCGGTGCGCCGCTGGGCCGAGACGCGCGACCTGCCGGTGGTCGCCGTCCTCGACCCGCGTGTTCCCGGCTTCCGCGCCGATTCCGAACTGGGTTCGGTGCTGGGCCGCACGACGCCCGAAAGCCCGATCGCCCGGCACTTCTCGGCCTACGGCGCGCGAATCACCCCCGCCGGCGGCCTGTTCCGGCGCACCGACACCGACCGCGACTGGCTGGCCGCGACGCTCGCCGCGGGCGCCGCGCGGCTGTTCTACCTCGGTCATGTCACCGCCGCGGCGCCCGACTCCGGCGAGAGCGAGCATGCCGCCCTGCACCTGACCTGCGGCCCGGACACCCGCGGTTTCGCGGCGCTCACCCGGACCCATCGCCCGCTCACCGCCAAGGACCTCCTGCTGGGCACCCACACGCTCGACGAGCACCCGGTCGCCGGCCGCGACCGCTACCCCATGCCGAGCCGGGTCGCCCTCGTCGCCTGCGAGAGCGGTGGCGACCAGCGCTTCACCGAGGCGCTGGGGCTCACCACCGCCGCCCTCGCCAACGGCGCCGAACTCGTCACCGCCACCCGCTGGCCGCTGCCCACCGATCACGCCTTCCACACGTTGGCGGGCGTGCCGGAGGACCGCTTTCCCCTCCAGGAGGCGGTGTGCGCGATCGACGCCGCGCACGACGCCGTGGATCCGATCGGCGAGCTGGCGGCCTGGCAGCGGGCCCGGCTGGCGGCCTGGCGAACCCGGCCGACCGCCGCCGACGCCCCGGTGCTGTGGGCCGCGCCGGTCACCGTGCGCGACTGACCGGCCGCGCGCGGTCAGTGGTCGTCGTAGTGACCGTCGTGCGAGGCGTGCCGGTGACCGTCGTGGATGTAGTCGACGTGATCGCCGTGCGGCACGGCGACGTGCCCGCAGCCCTCGCCGTGCACGTGCGGGTGATCGGTGTGCTCGACGTGTGCGCTGGTCTCGCACTCGTCGAAGTGGCCGTCGTGTTCGCGGTGCAGGTGACCGTCGTGGACGTAGTCGACATGATCGCCGTGCGGCACCGCGGCGTGCCCGCAGGCGGGGCCGTGGGCGTGGTCGTGATCGGTGTGTTCGATGTGTGCGGTGGTCATCGGCTGTCCCTCTGTCCGGTGCCGGACGCGGGGCCCGGCGCATGACGAATCGAGCTCTTGCGCTTCCGACATTAACAGTTGCGCATGAATAGCCGGAGTCCCGGTCGCGGCTGTTCAGAGCACCTGGTCGAGGAACTTGCGCAGGCGCGGGGTGCCCGCGTCGTCGAAGAGCTGATCGGGGCTTCCGGTCTCCACGACCACGCCGCGGTCCATGAAGACGACCCGGTCGGAGACGCTGCGGGCGAAGCCCATCTCGTGCGTCACCACGATCATCGACATCCCGCCCGACGCCAGGTCGGTCATGAGCGCCAGGATGCCCTTGACCAGTTCCGGGTCGAGGGCCGAGGTCGCCTCGTCGAAGAACATGATCTGCGGCTTCATGGCCAGCGCGCGGGCGATGGCGACCCGCTGCTGCTGCCCGCCGGAGAGGTTGGCCGGGCGCGCGTCGGCCTTGTCGGCGAGGCCGACGGTCTCCAGCTGGGCCAGCGCCTCCGCCCTGGCCTGCTCCTTGGACAGGCCGCGCAGCTTGCGGGGGCCCAACGCGATGTTCTCGGCGACGGTCTTGTGCGGGAACAGGTTGAAGTGCTGGAACACCATGCCGATGCGCTGGCGCAACGCGTCCGGGTTCTCCTTCAGCACCGACTCGCCGTCCAGCAGGATGTCGCCGGAATCGGGCTCGTGCAGGCGGTTGAGCACCCGGAGCAGGGTCGACTTGCCCGAGCCGGAGGGCCCGATCACCGTGGTGGTCGTGCCCGCGTCGACGCTGATGTCGACGCCGCGCAGGATGTGGTTGCCGCCGAGGGTGAGGTTCAGTCCGGTGCCGGTGAGGGATGCACTCATGGGTCAGCGCCCTTCGGTGATGACGGCCTGCTCGACCGGGTCGATGGGATCGTCGGGCGCGGCGGCCGGTTTCCCGGTGCGCATCCGGCGGTCGATGTAGTTGACCAGATGGGTCAGCGGAATGGTCAGCACCAGGTACATCAGACCCGCCGCGACCAGGGGGGACAGGTTGCCGGTCTGGGCGTTCAGATCGCGGCCGACGGCGAACAGCTCGCGCTGGGAGGCGAGCAGGCCGAGGAAGTAGATCAGGGAGGAGTCCTTGATGAGGGCGATGAACTGGTTCATCAGCGCGGGCAGCACCCGGCGCACGCCCTGCGGGATGACGACCAGCGTCATGGACTGCCGGTAGCCGAAGCCGATCGCGCGCGCGGCCTCCATCTGCCCCGGCTCCACCGACTGGATGCCGGACCGGAAGATCTCGCCGATGTAGGCGGCGGCCAGCAGGGCGAGGGCGACCGCGCCGAGCCAGTACGGGTTGTTGCCGGTGATGTTGCGGACGACCGGGCCGACGCCGAGGCCGATCAGCAGGATGATCACGACGGCGGGCAGGCCGCGGAAGATGTCGGTGTAGACCCGCGCGGGCCAGCGAAGCCAGCGCGTGCGCGAGATGCCCATGACCGCGAGGAGCATGCCGAGAAGGGTGCCGAGCACCCCCGAGACCAGCGCCAGGATCAGTGTGTTCGGCAGACCGGTCTTGATCAGATCGGGAAACGCCTTGCGGTACAGCGACCAGTCGAAGAAGGTGTCCTTCAGCTGCTCCAGGGTCGATTTCTGCGCGACCTCGGCGGTGTCGCCCGTCGGCTTGTCGGCGGCGAGGGCGCGGAAGTCGGGGAGCTGGGGCGCCGGGGCGGATCGGGAGCCCGGCTTCCAGCCCGGCGGGAGTTCGCGCGGGACCCAGTCGGCGTAGAGGCGGGCGTAGGTGCCGTCGGCGATCACGGCGTCGAGGCCGGAGTTGAGCGCGTCGATCAGGGGCTGGTTGTTCTTGGCGACCGCGTAGCCGACGAAGTTGTCCAGGCTGAAGGTGTTCTGCGACACCGAGATCGGGTCGCCGGGCTTGATCGCGCCCTCGGCCTGCGCGGACGGCGCGACCCACGCGTCGACCTGGCCGGACTTCAGGTTGGCGTAGGCGGTGTTGTAGTCGGGGAACTTCACCGGGTCCAGCTTCAGCTGGTTGACCACGAACTCGTCCTGCACCGTGCCCTGCACGACCGCGACGCGGGTGCCGCTGTTCAGGTCCGAGAACTTCTGGATCCGGCTGCCGTTCGGGACGACCAGCGAGAAGTAACCGAAGTCGTAGCCGTTGGTGAAGCCGACCAGCTGCCTGCGTGCCTCGGTGGTGGTGATGTTGGAGGAGCCGACGTCGAAGCGCCTGCTCGACACCTGGGCGAGCAGCCCCGCGAACTCGGTGCCGGAGAACTGCACCTCCAGGCCCAGCTTCGCGCCGATGGCCCGCAGCAGTTCGTTGTCGAACCCGGTGAACGTGCCCTGGGAGTTGACGCAGATGCTCGGCGGCGCGTCCGACAGCGTGCCGACGCTGAGCCTGCCCGGGCTCAGCAGCCCGAGTTTCGTGGTGTCGATCGAGGTCAGCGGGGCGGTGGTCGCGGTGGTGTAGCGGTCCTCGGCGGCCGCGGCCGCGTCCGAGGCGAGGTTGTCCGGCGCGGCGGAGGCGGCGGCGGGGCCGGGCGGCGAACACAGGTCGGCGGCCGTCGCCCCGCCTCCGTCGCCGCAGCCGGTCGCCGCGACCCCGGCGACCAGCAGCAACGCCGCGAACAGAGCCCGGGTTCGCACAGCACGCAGTCCAGCCATGCTGATAGACGATAGGTGACCCGTCCGGCGCCGGTTCGCGACGCGCGCAACCGGCGCCGCGCCGGTCAGGCCAGGCCAGCGACCTGTTCGGGGTTGATCTCGTCGCGCCAGGCCAGCGCCCGTTCGACCTCGGTGAGGTCGTAGTCGGGGCCGGAGACACCGATGGTGAACAAGGTGACACCGGCGGCGTGCAGGGCGTCGGCGGCCTCCCGCCCCGGCCACTGGACCGAGCGCTCGATGCGCGACTCGTCGGTGCCGACCTCGGCCGCGTGCTCGGCGAGGATCTTGTTCTTGTGGGTCAGCACGTCCAGGTCGGCGAAGGAGTGCCAGATGTCGGCGTACTCGGCGACCAGGCGCAGGGTCTTGCGTTCGCCGCCGCCGCCGATGAGGATCGGGATGTCGCGCACCGGGGCCGGGTTGAGCTCGCGCAGCCGGGCGGTGAGCCGGGACATGTTGTCCTTCAGCAGTTTCAGGCGGGTGCCGGGGGTGCCGAACTCGTAGCCGTACTCGGCGTAGTCGCGTTCGAACCAGCCCGCGCCGATGCCGAGGATCAGCCGGCCGCCGCTGATGTGATCGATCGTGCGCGCCATGTCGGCGAGCAGGTCGGGATTGCGGTAGCCGCCGCCGGTGACCAGCGCGCCGAACTCCACCCGCTCGGTCTGCTCGGCCCAGGCGGCGAGCATGGTCCAGCACTCGAAGTGCGCGCCGGCCGGGTCGCCGGTCAGCGGGTAGAAGTGGTCCCAGTTGAAGACGATGTCCACCCCGGCGTCCTCGGCCCGCCGCACCGCGTCGCGGATCAGGCCGTAGTCGGGGGCGTGCTGGGGCTGCAACTGCATACCGATGCGGACCGGACGGGTCATGCGCGGCACTCCTAGGGCTCGCTGACGATTGCGGAACCGAGCCTACCCGCGCGCGAGGCCGTCCGCGGGGCGGCGATCGCGCAGCGGGACACCGACATCGGCGCCCCCTTCGGCGGTCAGCCGAGGCCGCACCTTCGCCAGCACCGGCGCGGGCACGAAACCACCGGCGAACAGGGCCTCGCCCTGCCGGAACCACGGGGACTGGGCGAGCATCGCGGCGGGCGCGTACCCGAAGTAGGTGCCGAGCTCGTCGAGGTCCTGCGGGGAGGTCATCTTCATCAGGGCCAGGTTGTCGCACTGGGAGATGATCCCGGAGTGCACCTTGGACGGCCGCTGGGTCGACAACAGCAGCCACAGCCCGAACTTGCGGCCCTCCGCCGCGATCTGGATCAGTCGTTCGCGCACGGCCACCGCGATCGGTGAATCCAGCTGCGGCGAGGCCAGGTTGTGCGCCTCGTCGATGACCAGCAGCACCGGCCTGCGTTCCTCGCGCCGCGCCCACAGGTCGTCGAGCAGCGACAGCGCGACCACCAGCTGCTGATCGGGCGTGGAGAAGCCGCCCAGATCGAGCACGGTGGCATCGGGCCGTTCGTCGACGATGTCGACCACCGACCGGTCCGGGCCCGCCCACACCTCCCATTCGGTGATGCCGAGGTTCTCCACCCGCTGCGCGAGCCTGCGCATCACCGTGTCGTCGATGGCCTGGATCTTCGAGAGGACCTGGTCGATCTCGCCGTCCATGTCCTGGAAGCGCAGGTGGACGAAGGCGTTGAACTCCTCCCGATCGGCCACCGGGTCCAGCCGCAGGATCGCCGCCTGGGACGCGAGCGGCATGCCGGTGAAGCGGGCGCGCAGGCGCGGCTTCGGGCCGGTGTTCGGGCGGAGCACGCGGATGTCGCGCCTGCTCAGCGCGGCCGCCGTCACCCCGGTGGCGTCGGGGTTCAGCTCGCCGAGCCGGACGAAGTCGGCATTCGGGTCGAAGATCACCACCGGCAGTTCGGTGTGCGCGATCAGTTCCTCGAGCACCACCCCGAGCGCGTAGGTCTTGCCCGACCCGCTCTGCCCGCACCAGAAGGTGTGCCGGTTGAAGCGCTTGGGCGAGAGCCGGGCCGGGCCGCCGGGCGCGGTCAGGTCGGCGCCGACCTCGAGCACCGAACCCGTCGTCTCGTGCAGGGCGCTGACCGTCGCGGCGTCGGCCGCCTCCAGCACGCCGCGCTCGAACGGGAACCCGCTGCGCAGCTCGACCCCACCGTCGACGAGCTCGCCGAGCAGCCGCCCGTGCAGCCGCACCGGCGCCTGCGCGGACCGTCCCTCCACGAGCACCAGCTGGCGGCGCCCCTCGGCCGTGAGCACGGCCAGCGAACCGACGGTGAGCGGCATGTTCCCGGCGTCGTCGACCACGAACGAACGCCCGTCCGCCGAACGGGCGATGGGACCGGACGAGCCGGTCACCTCGGCGCTATCCATGCCTCCGATAGTGCCACCGCCGGGCCCGCGCGACGGTGACCGCGCCCGCGCGCCGATGAGTTCCGCCGCGTCTCCCCGTCGTAGTACCCAGACGGCTCCGACGACCCGGGACCCGTTCCGGCCGCGAAAGGAATCCACACATGCCGACGGCGACCTCCGCGGATGGCACGACCATCGCCTACGACGTGTCCGGCACCGGGCCCACGCTGCTCTACATCACGGGGGCGACCTGCTTCCGCTCCTTCCTGCCGGTCGCCGCCGACGCGAAGGTCTTCGCCCGCGCCTTCACCGTGTACAGCTACGACCGACGCGGACGCGGCGACAGCGGGGACACCGGGCCCTACGCGGTCGCGCGCGAGGTGGACGACATCGAGGCGATGATCGATGCCGCGGGCGGCCGCGCCCTGCTCTACGGGCACTCCTCGGGCGCGGCGCTCGCCCTCGAGGCCGCCGCCCGCATGCCGGACAAGGTCACCGGCGTGGTCGCCTACGACGCGTCCTACGTTCACGACGCCACCGAACGCGATTCCTACGCCCGCCTCGCGCGGGCGGTCGGCGCCGAACTCGACGCGGGCGAGCACGCCCGGGCGCTGACGGTCTTCCTGCGCGGGATCGGTATGCCCCGCGCCTTCGTCGCCCTGCTCCCGTTCTTCCCCGGCAGGCGCACGATGAAGGCGCTGGCACCCACCCTGCGCTACGACATCGCCCTGACCGCGGAACCGGCCCCCGTCCACCGCTTCGCCCGCATCGAGGTCCCGGTGCACGTGGTGGTCGGCGCGAAGAGCCCGCGGAGCCTGCACGCGGTCGCCGAACAGCTCGTCGCCGCGGTACCGAACGCGAGCCACCAGATCCTGCCCGGCCAGAACCACATGGTCGGCGCGAAGGCCCTGCTCCCGATCCTCACCGCCGCCTGCCCCACCTGAACCCCCAGGTCAGTGCCGCCGATCGAACACCGGAACCGAGGCCGCCCGCCGGGTACTATCACCGCGTTCGACCCCTGTTACTCGGATCGTCCGGCACGTTCCTGCCGGTGAATGGGATGTGGTTTACGTATGGCTACGGTGACCTTCGATCGCGCCACCCGGCTCTACCCGGGCGGGCAGCGGCCCGCGGTGGATCAGCTGAACCTGGAGATCGCCGACGGCGAGTTCCTGGTGCTGGTCGGGCCGTCCGGGTGTGGCAAGTCGACCTCGCTGCGGATGCTCGCGGGGCTCGAGGAGGTCGACGGCGGGCGGATCCTGATCGGGGACTCCGACGTCACGGATGTGGAACCCAAGGAACGCGACATCGCGATGGTGTTCCAGAACTACGCGCTGTACCCGCACATGTCGGTCGCGGAGAACATGGGTTTCGCGCTGAAGCTGGCCAAGGTGTCCAAGGCCGAGCGGGAGCAGCGGGTGCTGGAGGCGGCCAAGCTGCTCGACCTCGAGCAGTTCCTGGACCGTAAGCCCAAGGCGCTGTCCGGCGGCCAGCGGCAGCGGGTGGCCATGGGCCGGGCCATCGTGCGGCAGCCGCAGGTGTTCCTCATGGACGAGCCGCTGTCGAACCTCGACGCCAAGCTGCGCGTGCAGACCCGCACCCAGATCGCCCAGCTGCAGCGGCGGCTCGGCACCACCACGGTCTACGTCACCCACGACCAGGTGGAGGCGATGACCATGGGCGACCGCGTCGCCGTGCTCAAGGACGGCCTGCTGCAGCAGTGCGCGTCCCCGCGCGACCTCTACCGCGACCCGGCCAACCAGTTCGTCGCCGGGTTCATGGGCTCGCCCGCGATGAACCTGTTCACCCTGCCCGTCGACGACGGCACCGTCACCCTCGGCGGCCACGCCATCCCGGTCCCGCGCTCGGTGGCCGACGCGGGCGCCGGTTCGGTGGTCCTCGGCATCCGGCCCGAGCACCTCTCGGCGGGCGACGGCGGCATCCGTCTCGAGGTCGACGTCATCGAGGAACTCGGCTCCGACGCCTACGTCTACGGGCGGGCGCTGTCGGACGGGTCCAGCGGGCACACCGGGGAGAGCATCGTGGCCCGGGTCGACTGGCGCAAGCCGCCGGCCAGGGGCGACCGGCTCGAGCTCGTCGCCGACCCGGAGCACGTGTATTTCTTCGCCGCCGAGGACGGCAGGCGGCTGCGCTGAGGCCCGGCCGCGGCCCCGGCCGGGCGTCGCGCTAGAGCGCCCGCGCGGTCCGGGCCCGGTCGGCGATCCGGAACTCCGCCGAGACGGGCACCGTGACCAGGTCGAGCGCGGTGCAGAGCCGCCCGACCGCGTGGCCGAGGATCTGCCGCCGGATCGCCGGGAGATCGGCATCGGGGTCGGTGTCGATCACCAGGTGCAGGTTCGGCGCGGCGGGTCCGTCGGACAGCCGCGCGGTCGCCGACCGGACGCCGGGATAGGTCTCCACGTCGGCGGCGACGGCGGCCGCGGCGGCGTCGGAGCCGAGCAGGGTGCGGCCCTGCGCGTCCGCCGCGCCCAGCTGCCAGGTCTCGCGCCTCGGCAGCCGGGTGAACTGGGCCGCGAGCCAGCGCAGCGCGAGCAGCGTGACGATCACCGCGCCGGCGATGACCGCGTAGAACACCAGCCGGGGCGGCTCCTCGGTGCCCGGCACCAGCGGTGAGCCGGGCGAGATCCGCGAGACGGCACCGAAGTGCACGGCGAGGACCGCCGCGCCGCCCGCGACGAGCACCAGCCCGAGCAGGCCGAGCACGCCGCGGTTGAGCCGCGCGGGCCGGTTGGCGGTTGTCATCGGGTACCTCCCGGCGTGATCGCGCGCAGGCTGGTGCGCAGCCGGGGTGTCCCGGCGGGGCGGATGCGGTCGAGCCGCGCGCCGACCGCGACACCGATGTCCTCGGCGGTCTTCGGCGCGGTGTGGTGGGTGTGCCCGCTGACCCGGATCTTCTTCGCGCGCAGCCGGACCCGGGCCCGGTCGAGCCCGTCCACCCCCGCCGCGGCGTCGGCGATCGCGTGGCGCAGGCTGCGCCGGGTGATGCCGGCCTCGACCTCGTCCTCGGCCTCCAGCGGCACGACGACCGCGCGGCCCGGCAGCAGCGCCGCGGCCAGCAGCAGCAGGCCGAGCACCACCGCGACGATCCCGCCCGCCAGCACCCACGCGCTGTCCCACGCGGTGGTGTGCAGGCGGGTGGCCACGCTGTCGTAGGACACCAGTTCGTGTGTGCCCGTCAGGCGTTGGACGAGGGTCACCGCGACGAGCACGGCGAGTGCGCCGAGCGCCGTCGCGACGAGCACCGCCGGGACGATCCGGCGGGGACGTCGTTTCATCGCACTCTCCTCTCGGCGGGCGCGGGCACGAGGGCGGTCACCTCGATGTCCACGCGCGGCACGGTCAAACCGGTCAGCTCCGTGACCCGTGCGATCAGGTGGGCTCGGCACCGGTCGGTCACCTGCGTGACCGAGCACGGGTAGCGGACCGGGAGCCGGACGCGCAGCCCGGCCCCGGTCCCGACGACCTGGGCCTCGACCTGCACGTCCGGCTCCACGCCGTCGACCTCGGCCGCGGCCCGGGCGGCGATGCGGCGGACCGCCCGCTCGCCGACCGTGGTCGCGCCGGGCAGTTCGGCGGTGACGGTGGTCACCGCCTGCCCCGATCCTGGGTGGTCCGGATCAGGCCGGCCAGGTCGACCTGGCCGTCGAGCCAGCGGCCGACCAGCAGACCGAGGCCACCGAAGATCAGCACGACGGCGAACGCGCCGAGCCCGCCGAACGCGGCGGCGAATCCCAGGGACAGGCCCATGGCGAGGCAGATCGCGGTGGCACTCATGTCACTGCACCCGGTCGCGGGTCGGCTGCTGCTCGGAGTCATCCTCGATGTAGACGTCGTTGACGTTGATGTTGACCTCGACCACCTCGAGGCCGGTCATCTGCTCGATGGCGGTGATGACGTTGCGGCGCACCGCCTTCGCGAGCTCGGCGATCGAGACCCCGTACTCGACGACGAGTTCGAGGTCGACCGCGGCCTGCTTCTCGCCGACCTCCACCGACACGCCCTGGCCGATGCTCGACGAGGCGCCCGGGATGCGGTCGCGCAGCGCGCCGATGGCCCGGGCGGTGCCGCCGCCGAGGTCGTGCACGCCGCGGACCTCGCGGGCGGCCAGCCCGGCGATCTTCTGTACCACGGTGTCGGCGACGGTGGTGGTGCCCAGGTCGGTCGCCAGCGGGTGCGGGCGCTCGGCGGTGTTGCGCTCGGTGGTCGCCTTGTCGGCGGCCTTGTTGTTCTCGGTGTCCTTCACGACGGTGCTCACGTGTTTCCTCCCGATCATGTTGTGTGGCAAGGACGGACGATCTGACATCTGTTAGGACACGGGCCCGCGCGGAACCTCACGGACCGGAATCGTGATCTGGATCGCTGTCGGCGCCCAGCGCGTCGGCGTGCAGGGCGACGACGTGGACACGGAGCGTCGCTCCGGCCCACGGGCTTTCGTCGAGCAGCGGACGCACCGCGGCGCCGACCCGCTCGACCAGGGCGGACAGCGGCAGCGAACCGGCGACGATCCGGATCTCCACCGCCTCCTCGCCGAGTTCGACGGCGAATCGGTGCGGGTCCCAGGGCAGCCAGCGGCCGCCGCGCATGCCCATCGGCACCGCGGGGTGTACGTCGTCGAAGTCGTCGAGCGCCGCGACGATCGCGGCGGTCAGGTCGGTCGCTCGGTTCACGGTCACCTCGGTTCGATGTCCAGCACGGAGACCGTCACCGAGTCGACGGTCTCCGCGGTCGCCTCGGCCACGGCGCGAACGACCGCGCGCTGCACCGCGCGGCCGACCCGCGTGACCTGCGCCGTCGCGGTCAGCGCCAGGTCGACCTGCACGGTCAGCCTGCCCTCGGCGCGGCGCACGCGCACCCCGGCGGTCGCCGCGGTCGGCAGACCGCTCCACAGCTGTCCGCCGGTGCCCGCGTACTGGCCGGCCAGCCCGAGGACGCCCGGCTCGAGCCGCGCGACGCCCGGGACCCGGGTCGCCGCGTCGGCGGCGACGGCGGCGATCACCGCGGGGCCGACGGTCAGGCGCGTCTCCGGTGCGGTCACGATCGCTCCTCGTAGAGATCGGTGACGGCGATGTCGAGCCGGACGACGCGCACGCCGATCCGGGCGGACGCCGCGGCGTGCACGCGTTCGCGCACCGCCGTGACGAGGTCCTCGATGCGGTGGGCGCCGTGCCGCACGGCCAGGGTCATCGTGACCGCCAGCCCGTCGGTGCCGTCGTCGCCGTCGCCGTCCACGCCGCGCACCCGGCAGCTCCTCGCCCTGACCCCGTCGACGGTGTCGGCGGCGTAGCGCAGCAGCACGGCGACCGCCTGCTCACTGACCTGCACCGAACCGGGTTCGGCCGAGTCGACGGTGACCGCGCGACCGCGCCGCACGTCGGCGCGCACCGCGGACATGATGCGGCCGAACAGATCCGGCGGCGGCGGGTCGGGCTCCTCGATCAGTTCGCGCGTGGCGTCGCGCAGGGTCAGCAGGCTCTCACGGGCCGCCCGGCAGTCCGGGCACGCCCGTTCGTGGGCGTCGGGGCCCGACTCGGGGTCCGTCAGGTGCTGCCAGATCTGCTCGACACCGCGCCCGCAGGGCAGCGTGTAGTCGTTGTCGGTGGTCATCGCCATGGTTTCATCACCTCTGCCAGTTGCGCGCGAGCCCGGGCGATCCGGCCGCGCACCGCGGCGTTGTTCGCGCCGACGATCTCGGCGATCTCGTCGTAGGACCGGCCGTGGACCTCGCGCAACAGCCAGCAGGCCCGCTGCTCGGGCGTCAGCTCCTGCAGCGCGTCGGTCAGCGCGGCCAGCTGGCTGCTGACCTCGGTCGCGTGGTCGGGGCGGGTCTCGGTGCGCGTGGACGGCGTGGTCTCGGGGTCCATCTCGGTGGTCGGGCGGCGGGCGCGCAGCACGTTCAGGCACCGGTTGGTGGTCATCCGGTACATCCAGCCCGCGAAGGCCGCGTCGTCCTGGAGCCGGGACAGGTTGCGCCAGGCGTTGAGGAAGACCTCCTGGGTCACGTCCTCGGCCTCGGCGCGGTCGCCCAGCATGCGCGACGCGAGCCGGAACATGGGGCCCTGGTAGCGCACCACCAGTTGTTCGTAGGCCCGGACATCGCCGTCACGCGCCCGACCGGCCAGGGTCGCGTCGTCCAGCGTTGCCTCGGGCGCCGGTGACGTCGTGGTCACACGCACCTCCTCCGCCAGTACTCGATGAATGGACACGATGCGTGGGAAAGGCTCACGGCGATTATGGGGTGATCGTCATCTCAGCCGTGGCTGCGTGAGGACCCGGTGTGTCGGGTGTCGTACCTGATGCAAGGTGTCACGGCCGGGAACGAGGAGAACGATGTCGAGCAGGGTACGAGTGGCGGCGGTGCAGGCCGCGCCCCGATGGCTGAACCTGGCGGCCGGTGTCGACCAGGTCGTTTCTCTGATCGAGTCGGCGTCCGACCAGGGCGCGCGGCTGGTCGCCTTCCCGGAGACGTTCCTGCCCGGTTTCCCGTGGTGGATGTGGCTGAGTGCCGTGGACTGGGACGGCGACATCATCGCCCGGTACCGGCGCAACTCGATGACCGCGGACGGCCCGGAACTACGCGCGATCCGCTACGCGGCGCGCCGCCGCGGCATCCACGTCGCGCTCGGCTTCTCCGAGCGCGACGGCGAGCAGGTCTTCATGTCGCAGGCGCTGATCGACGACCGGGGCGACGTGCAGGTCGCGCGCAAGGGCGCGCCGACGCCGCTCGAGCGCACCGTCTTCGGCTCCGCGCCGCGGCGTCCGCTGATCCGGGAGACCGCCGTCGGCAGGGTCGGCGTGCTCGGCGGCACGGACCACCTGCGGCCGGGCGTGTGCGAGGACATGCACCGGGCGGGCGAGCAGATCCACGTCGCCGCCTGGCCGGGGTTCACCGTCTACGAGGGGGAACCGAGGACGCGCGGGCCCGAGCTGTGCACCGACACGAGCCGCCGCTACGCCCGCGCGGGCGGCAGCTACGTGATCGCGCCGACGGCCGTCGTCCCCGTCGCGGGCTGGGAGGTCGCGGGCCCCGGCACCCCGCGGCGCAGGCTGCTCAGGGGCGGCAGCGGGGTGGCGCGGATCCTCGGCCCCGACGGCCGCGATCTCGCCGTTCCGCTGGACGAGGACGCCGAAGGACTGCTGGTCGCCGACCTGATCGTCGCCACCGGCCGGGACCGGGTGCGCCCCGGGCACCCGCCGGGCGCCCGGGCGCTGGCCTGATTTCGCCCTGCGCGCAACGGCTCGCGCGCGGGCTCGCCGGGCTTCTACACTCGCGCCATGCGTATCGCGGTACTGGGAACCGGCCAGGTCGGGCAGCGGCTCGCCGGCAAGCTCGTCGAGCTCGGGCACGAGGTGACGATGGGTTCGCGGACCGCCGACAACGCCGACGCGGCCGCCTGGGCCGCCGCGACCGGGGGCGCGCACGGCACCTTCGCCGACGCCGCCGCGGCCGCGGAGCTGATCGTCAACGCGACCTCGGGCACGGTGTCGGTCGCGGCGCTGACCGCGGCGGGCGCGGAGAACCTGCGCGGCAAGATCCTCGTCGACGTGTCGAATTCGCTCGACTTCTCCCAGGGCTTCCCGCCCCGCCTGATCACGCCCGAGGCGGGCAGCGTCGCCGAGACCATCCAGCTGGCCTTTCCCGAGGCGCGGGTGGTCAAGACGCTGAACACGGTCAACAACGCGACCATGGTCGATCCGGCCCGCATCCCGGGCGACCACAGCATCTTCGTCAGCGGTGACGACGCGGACGCCAAGAAGCAGGTCATCGAGCTGCTGAACGCCTTCGGCTGGACCGCCGCGCAGATCGTCGACCTGGGCGGTCTGGCCACCGCGCGCAGCACCGAGCCCATGGTGCTGCTGTGGGTGCACCTCTACCAGCGGTTCGGCACCGAGGACGTCAACGTCGGGGTGTTCACCGCCTAGTCGCCCGCGCGCTTGCGGGCGCGCAGGTATTCCTTGTTGACGCGGACGCCGAGCCGGTCCAGCTCGATCGGGGTGCCGTCGGCGCTGCGCAGTTCGACCCGGACCGGCTCGCCCGTCTCGGCGTCGACGCGCAGCAGCGGCGGCGGGCCCGGCTGCAGGTACTCGTCGCCCCACTGCCAGAGCGCGACCACCGCGGGCAGCAGGTCGAGACCCTTCTTGGTCAGCACGTACTCGTTGCGGGTGCGCTGGCCCTCCTCCCGGTAGGGCTGCTTCTCCAGCAGCCCCGCCTCGGTGAGCTTGCGCAACTGGCTGGCCGCCGCGGCGTCGGTGACCCCGACGCGGCGGGCGAAGCCGTCGAATCGCCGTGTGCCGTAGTAGGCCTCGCGCAGGATCAGCATCGCCGAGCGGGTGCCGATGAGGTCCATGGCGCGCGCGATCGAGCAGCCGGTCGTCTCCCAGGCGTCGAGATCGGCGAGCGGACCTTCCATCACAGCGGACATGTGGTCCATCATACCGCCAGCTGACTTGAGTTGTTCATAGTCTGGTCGTACGCTGACTTTAGTTCTCACAAGTTAGAAAGGAACGGCCATGCGAGACGCGGTCATCGTGGAAGCGGTGCGGACACCGATCGGCCGGGGCAAGCCCGGCGGCGCGCTCCACGACGTACATCCGGTCGACCTGCTCGCGCACAGCCTGCGCGAGATCGTCGCGCGCAGCGGCATCGACCCGGCGCTCATCGATGACGTCATCGGCGGCATCGTCACCCAGGTCGGCGAGCAGGGCGCCAACATGACCCGGCGGGCCGCACTGGCCGCCGGCTACCCCGAATCCGTGCCCGCCACGACCGTGGACCGCCAGTGCGGCAGCAGCCAGCAGGCGATCCACTTCGCGGCGCAGGGCGTCATCGCGGGCGCCTACGACGTCGTGGTCGCCGCGGGCGTCGAATCCATGGGACGGGTGCCCATGGGCGCCAACATGATCGGCGCCACCGACTTCTCCGGCGAGGCGTTCGCGCGGCGCTACCCCGACGACCTGGTACCGCAGGGCATCAGCGCCGAACTCATCGCCGCGAAGTGGGGACTGACCCGCACCGAGCTCGACGAGTTCGCGCTGGCCAGTCACGAGAAGGCCGCGCGCGCCACCAAGGACGGGCTCTTCACCCCCGAACTCGCCCCGATCAACGGCCTGGCCACCGACGAGGGCATCCGCACCGGCAGCACCCTCGAGACCCTGGCGAAGCTGCGCCCGGCCTACTTCGACCCCGCGATGGCCGAACGATTCCCGCAGATCGGCTGGCAGATCACCGCCGCCTCGGCCAGCCAGGTCAGCGACGGCAGCGCCGCGGTCCTCATCACCACCAGCGAGAAGGCCGCCCAGCTCGGCCTGCGCCCGCTGGCCCGGCTGCACAGCTTCGCCGTGGCGGGCGACGACCCGCTGCTGATGCTGACCGCCGTGATCCCGGCCACCCGCAAGGTCCTCGACCGCGCCGGACTGACCCTGGCCGACATCGACCTGGTCGAGATCAACGAGGCCTTCTCGCCGGTGGTCCTGGCCTGGGCACGGGAGACCGGCGCCGACCTGTCGCGGGTCAACGTCAACGGCGGCGCCATCGCGCTGGGTCATCCGCTCGGCGCCTCCGGCGCCCGGCTGGCCACCACCCTGGTGCACGCCCTGCACCAGCGCGGGGCCCGCTACGGGCTGCAGACCATGTGCGAGGCGGGCGGATTGGCCAACGCCACCGTCATCGAACGACTGTGACCGCCGCGCGGGCGGCTCGCCACGGGCCGCCCGCGCAGTACGCTCGGACGATGATCAGCGAGACGTTCGTCTATGCGATTCCGCTGCGTACGCGGTTCCGGGGGATCACCGTGCGGGAGGGAATGCTGATCCGGGGCGAGGCGGGCTGGGGCGAGTTCTGCCCGTTCGCCGAGTACGGCGACCGCGAGGCCGCGCCGTGGCTGGCCACCGCCCTCGAGCAGGCGGAGAGCGGCTGGCCGGCGCCGGTGCGGGACCGGGTGGCGGTGAACTGCATCGTCCCCGCCGTCGGACCCGCGAAGGCCGCGCGGATCGTGCGCGAATCCGGTTGCGCCACGGCCAAGGTCAAGGTGGCCGACCATCCCGGGTCGCTGCGCGAGGACCTGGCACGGGTGGCGGCCGTGCGCGAGGCGCTCGGGGACACCGGCGCGGTCCGGGTGGACGCCAACGCCGTCTGGGACGTCGCCACCGCGGTGTCACGGATCATCGAACTCGACCGCGCCGCCGGGGGTTTGCAGTACGTGGAGCAGCCGTGCCGGACCGTCGGCGAACTCGCCGAGGTGCGCCGGCGGGTCGGGGTGCCGATCGCCGCGGACGAATCGATCCGGCGCGCCGAGGACCCGATGCGGGTGGCGGTCGCGGGCGCCGCCGACGTCGCGGTCCTGAAATGCGCTCCGCTGGGCGGGGTCCGGCGCGCGCTGGCGGTCGCGGCCGCCGCCGGGCTGCCGTCCGTGGTGTCCTCCGCGCTGGAGACCAGCGTCGGCCTCGCGGCCCAGCTGGCCCTCGCCGGCGCGCTGCCCGACCTCGACTTCGCCTGCGGGCTGGGCACTCTCGACCTGTTCGACGGCGACCTGGTCCACGATTCGCTGCGGCCGGTCGACGGCTTCCTGCCCGTACCGACCGCGCCGCCGGAGCCGGCGCCGGAGCTGCTCGACCGGTGGCGCTGCACGGACGACGAGCGGGTCGACTGGTGGCTGCGCCGCTACGAGCGCGTCCGGGCCGTCGTGGCGCGCACCGCGCGCTAGCGGCCGCGTCCGGCGGGTGTGACCCACGCCATGCCCGATTTGGTTGTGCACAACTCAATTGCGCCCTACTGTTGTGGACATGGCCGACAACCTCTCCCTCGACGAGCAGCTGTGTTTCCCGCTGTACGCCGCGTCCCGGGCGATGACCGCGGTCTACCGGCCGAAGCTGGAGAAGCTGGGCCTCACCTACCCCCAATACCTGGTGATGCTCGCGCTCTGGGAACGCGACGAACAGACCGTCGGCGAGCTCTGCCACGCCCTCGCCCTCGACTCGGGCACGCTGTCTCCGCTGCTCAAGCGGCTGGAGGCGGGCGGCTTCGTCCACCGGCGCCGATCCACCGCCGACGAGCGCCGGGTCGAGGTGGCGCTGACCGGCACCGGCCAGGAACTCCGGGCCGCGGCCTGCCGGATCCCCGAGGAGATGGCGCGGGCCGCCGGCCTGTCGGCCGAACAGGCAACCACCCTGCGGACGCTGCTGCGGACGCTCAACCAGTCCCTGACCGACCAGGAGAAATAGGAGCACCCATGTCGATCCTCTACACCGCCGAAGCCCTGTCCAGCGGCGACGGCCGCAACGGCACCGCGCGCACCAGCGACGGCAAGCTCGACGTGAAGCTGGCCTTCCCGAAGGAGATGGGCGGCAGCGGCGACGGCACCAACCCCGAGCAGCTGTTCGCCGCGGGCTACGCCGCGTGCTTCCACTCCGCGCTGCGGCTGGTCGGCACCAAGGCGGGCGCGAACGTCGCCGATTCCGCGGTGGGCGCCCAGGTCTCGCTCGAGCCGACCGCGACCGGCGGCTTCCAGCTCTCGGCGGTGCTGGAGATCTCGCTGCCGCATCTGTCCCGTGACGAAGCGCAGGCACTGGCCGACCAGGCCCACCAGGTCTGCCCGTACTCCAACGCCACCCGCGGCAACATCGACGTCCGGATCACCCTCGCCGAGGACTGATCACCCCGTCCGCACCCCGCATCCGTCGAAGGTGGCGCGCAACAGCAGCGCCGCCTCCGGCCCGATCACCCCGTCGACGAGTTCCAGGTAGCGGGTACAGAATTCGGGCCCGTGCGGGGCGAGGGCGACGCCGGCCGGCGCGAGATGGTGTGCCAGTTCGTGCAGCACAACCAGCTCGCGCAACGCCCAGGCGGTCGCGCCGGTGTGCAGCGGGACGGCCAGCACGGCGGACTCCGGTTCGTAGTGCGCCGCGGCGGCCCCGGCCCTGGCCCGCACCCCGACCGGGGTGCGGGCCCGTTCCCACCGCGACCGCACCCAGTTCAGGGCGAGCACCCGGTCGGCGTAGTCCTGCACCGATTCGACCGAGGCGAACCGCCGCTCCACCGGCAGGGTCAGCGTCGAGCCGTGGAACTGCACCGTGCGGTGACCGAATTCGGCCGCGCGGTCGAACATCCCGCGGACCAGCTGTTCCGCGTCGTAGACGCGGGCGCGCTGGGAGTCGCGCGGCGGTGCGCCCGCGCCGGTCATCGTCCGCCGGGCCCGAGTCTGCCCCGCGCGGCGGGCAATTCGGGGGACGCGCCCAACCGGGCATCGCGACCGGCCCGGTCCCCCGCGCGCCGCGCCGCCGCCGAATGACCCGTGGACGTCTGCGGGCCGCGCCACGTGCCCCTTGCCTCGGAGGTCCGCGCGTAGAAGTCGGTGAGCGCCACCTCCTTGTCGCGCAGGGCCACCGCGGTGCCGGTCGCCGAGTCCGGTGCCGCGGTCGTCTCGGCGACCACCTCCGCCTTCACCTCGGCCAGCCGCGCGCCGATCCGGGCCGCGAAGGCCATCTGGAAATTCAGCCGCGCGGTCACCCCGGCCACGGGCGCCTGCACCCGGCGCCGCACGGTGCGCCCGAACCGCCGCTCCTCGACCACCTTGGTGACGGTGGCCTCCCGGTAGGCACCGGACTTGATGTAGTGGTCCGAGGCCCGCACCATCTGGATCAGCAGACTCGTATAGAGCGCTTCGCAGGTGTCGATGTCGGTGTCGAACCCGTAGGCGTAGACCTGCGCCGAGCTGCGCGCCACATCGCAGCGGACGTCGTTGGCGGTGGCGATGGCGACGAAGAGCTGCACGTAGGTGCGCAAACCCTTCTTTCCCGGCTCGCCGATCGGGATGATCCGCTGGACCGGCACCGGGCGGCGCTCCCGCGCGGCGATGTGCGAGCGCGCCACGGCCAGGTCGATCGAAGATTTTGTGGCCAGCCGCTGCGCCGCGGCGAGAAACGCCTCCGCCTCGTGCGCGTTGTCGGTCGATTCGGCCTTGCGCAGCAGCCCACCGATGCGGGTGAGCATCCGATCAGGAGTCGCCGGCGAACTGGTCACCGGATCGAGCCTACGGGAGATCAACCGACGGCGAACCCACGCGGATGATCTAGACCCTGTATGTTGCCTTGTGCACCGATTCGGTGTGCTGCTGCTCACGTCTCGACCATGGAGTGTCCGCTATGGCCCTGAAGTTCGTCCCACGAGCGACGCTGGCTGCCGCCTCGATCGCGCTGCTGACAGCCTCCTTCACCAGTGCGTGCTCGAGCGACGACGGCGGCAACGCCCTTGGCCAGAATCTCACCGACCGGGGCCCGATCACCTACGTCGAGGGCAAGGACACCACCGAGACCGGTGTGGTCAAGCAGCTCATCGACCGCTGGAACGCCGCGCACCCCAACGAGCAGGTGACGTTCAAGGAGCAGTCGGCCGACGCCAACCAGCAGCACGACGACCTCGTCGAGCACTTCCGCTCCAAGCAGTCCGGCTACGACGTGGTCGCCCTCGACGTGCCGTGGACCGCCGAGTTCGCCGCCAAGGGCTGGATCCAGCCGCTGAAGGACACCTTCGCGATCGACACCGCGCCGCTGCTCGCGCCGACCGTGGCCAGCGCCACCTACAACGGCACCCTCTACGCGGCCCCGCGCAACACCAACGGCGGCCTGCTGTACTACCGCAAGGACCTGGTGCCCAACCCGCCGCGCACCTGGACCGAGATGCTCGGCCAGTGCCAGATCGCGCGCGAGAACAACATCGGCTGCTACGCCGGTCAGCTCGCCCCCTACGAGGGCCTGACCGTGAACACCTCCGAGGTCATCAACGCCTACGGCGGCAGCTTCGTCGGCGCCGACGGCAAGACCCCCACCGTCAACAGCCCCGAGTCGCGGGCCGGCCTGAAGGTGCTCGTCGACGCCTACAAGAACGGCGACATCCCGAAGGAGGCCATCACCTTCAAGGAGGGTGAGAGCGCCAACGCCTTCGAGACCGGCAAGCTGCTGTTCCTGCGCAACTGGCCCTACCTCTACGCCCAGGCGGGCTCGGACTCCTCGGCCGTCAAGGACAAGTTCGGCGTCGCCCCGCTGCCCGGCAACACCGGCATCGGCGCCTCGACCCTGGGCGGCTACAACGCCGCCATCTCCGCGTTCTCCAAGAACAAGGCCACCGCCGCGGACTTCGTGCGCTACCTGATCAGCGAGGAGGCGCAGCACATCATCGCCTCCGGCGCCCTGCCGTCCGTGCGCACCTCGCTCTACGACGACCCCGCCCTGATCGCCAAGATGCCGTACCTGCCCGCGCTCAAGGAGTCCATCGCCTCGGCGGTGCCGCGTCCGGTCACCCCGTTCTATCCCGCGGTGTCGAAGGCCATCCAGGACAACGCCTATGCTGCGCTGAACGGCACGAAGTCCGTCGACGACGCCATCGTCGGCATGCAGAAGGGCATCGAGACCGCCGGTTCGTAGCGGATCGCGCAGCGGACCCGACCAGACCGTAGGAGAGAGTAAACGGTGTCGGATCCTTCGGGAGCCAAGCAGCGCGGCCTTGCGCTGCAATCCGGTAGGGCATGGTTGTTCGTCGCGCCGGTGCTCGTCGCACTGGCGATCGTCATCGGATATCCGGTGGCGCGGGCGATCTGGATGTCGTTCCAGAAGGATCCGGGCCTCGACCCGGCCACCGGAATGTTCGTCGAGGGCGGCAGCGCCGGCTTCGACAACTACACCCACTGGCTGCTGCAGCAGTGCAGCACCGCCGCCGGGACCGTGCCCTGCCCCACCGGCACCCTCGGCGCGCAGTTCTGGACCGCGGTCGGGGTCACGCTGTTCTTCACCGTGGTCACGGTGACGCTCGAGGCCGTGCTCGGCCTCGGCATGGCCGTGATCATGGGCAAGACCTTCCGCGGGCGCGCCCTGCTGCGCGCCGCCGTGCTGATTCCGTGGGCCATCCCCACGGCCGTCACCGCGCGCCTGTGGGAGTTCATGTTCCAGTACGACGGCGTGGTCAACCGCGTGCTCGGCACCCACATCCTGTGGACCGCCGACGAGTGGCCCGCCCGGTTCGCGGTGATCGCCGCCGACGTCTGGAAGACCACGCCGTTCATGGCCCTGCTGATCCTGGCCGGCCTGCAGGTGATCCCGGCCGACGTGTACGAGGCTGCCAAGGTCGACGGCGCCACCGCCTGGCAGCGGTTCTGGCACATCACCCTGCCGCTGCTCAAGCCCGCCCTGCTGGTCGCGGTGCTGTTCCGCACCATGGACGCGCTGCGCATGTACGACCTGCCCGCCATCATGACGCTGAACAACGACGCCACCCGCACCATGTCGATCCTGGTGGTCGACCAGGTGCGCCAGGGCCCCAACAGCGCGGCCGCCCTCTCCACGATCACCTTCCTGCTGGTGTTCGGCATCGCGTTCGTCCTGGTGAAGATCCTGGGCGCCAACGCGGTTCGCACGCAGGAAGAGCAGCGGAAGGCGAACTGATGAGCTACCCGAAATCCCCCGCGCCCGACGTCCGCCCGGTGAGCTGGAAGAAGCGCTTCGGCAGCGTCCGGCTCTACGTGGGCGTGCTGATCATCCTGGTGTGGGGTCTCGCGCCGTTCTACTGGATGGCCGTCGTCGCCTTCCGCGACCCCGCCTACACCTTCGACTCGACCCCGTGGCCGACCCACGTCACGTTCGAGAACTTCCAGAACGCCTTCGACACCAGCCGCGGCAACGACTTCGGCAACGCGCTGATCAACAGCGTCATCATCGGCGCGGCGACGACGGCGATCGCGCTGATCCTCGGTGTGATGGCCGCCTACGCGCTGGCGCGGATGACCTTCAAGGGCAAGTACCTGGTCTCCGGGCTCATCCTGAGCGCGTCGATGTTCCCGGCCGTCGTCCTGGTGACCCCGCTGTTCCAGCTGTTCACCAACATCGGCTGGATCGGCCAGTACCAGGCGATGATCATCCCGAACATCTCCTTCGTGCTGCCCATGACCGTCTACATCCTGGCCTCGTTCTTCGCCGAATTGCCGTGGGAGCTCGAAGAAGCCGCGCGGATCGACGGCGCGTCCAAGTTCCAGGCGTTCCGGCTGGTCATGCTGCCGCTGGCCGCGCCCGCGGTGTTCACCACCGCGATCCTGGCGTTCATCGCCGCGGTCAACGAGTACCTGCTGGCCCGGCTGCTGTCGAGCCAGTCCACCGAGCCGGTCACCGTGGCCATCGCCCGGTTCTCCGGCAACGACCCGCTGGTCCAGCCGTACGCGTCGATCATGGCCGCCGGCACGATCGTCACCATCCCGCTGGTGATCATGGTGCTGATCTTCCAGCGCCGCATCATCTCCGGCCTGACCGCGGGTGGCGTGAAGTCCTGATCGACTTCGCCCCGGTCAGGGGCGGGTCGGGGGTCTGTCGGTCCACGGGATCCGGGCCCACGGCGGGTACAGTTTCCTGCTGTGGGTTCGGACGCGCCGTACACCTCGATCGCGGGTTTCACCGACCCGCTGGCCCCCAAGGGCGAGGCGCGACGTGCCCAGGCCGCCAAGCTGGCGCCCGAGGACAAGCCCCCGCGCACCAGGGCCCAGCGGATCCGGCGGCTGATCCTCGCGCTGTTCGTCCTGTTCGTCTGCGTGCCCGCGCTGCTGTTCCTGGCGGTGTACTGGAGCGCGGAGATCCCCGAGCCCGCCGAGGTCGCGGTGCAGCAGCCCGCCACCATCCTCGCGGTCGACGGCACCACCGTGCTGACGAAAGTGATTCCCCCGCAGGGCAACCGGGTCCCGATCCCGCTGACCGACGTGCCGCCGCAGACGCGGGCCGCCGTGCTCGCCGCCGAGGACCGGAACTTCTACACCAACCCCGGCTACTCCACGAGCGGGTTCCTGCGCGCCGCCCGGGACAACCTGCTCGGCCACGACGACGCGGGCGGCGGGTCGACCATCACCCAGCAGTACGTCAAGAACGCCTTCCTCAGCTCCGAACGCACCGTCACCCGCAAGATGCGCGAGCTCGTCATCGCCGCCAAGATGTCGCGGCAGTGGAGCAAGGACGAGATCCTGGCCGCCTACCTGAACACCATCTACTACGGTCGCGGGGCGTACGGCATCGCCGCGGCCGCGCAGGCCTACTTCGCCAAGCCCGTGCCGGAGCTGAGCCTGGCCGAGGGCGCGGTGCTGGCCGCGGTGATCCGCTCCCCCTCGGTGCTCGACCCGGAGACCCACCTCGACCAGCTGCGCAACCGCTGGCGGTACGTGCTCGACGGCATGGTGGAGATGAAGGTCATCACCGCCGCCGAACGGGACGCGACCCAGTTCCCCGGCATCATCCCGCTCGCCGACATCCCCGAGGACACCACCGCGCGCGGTCCCGAGGGGCTGCTGCGCACCCAGGTCCTCCGTGAGCTGCGCGAGTCCGGGATCAGCCAGAACGACATCGACACCGGCGCGCTGCAGATCGTCACCACCATCGACCCGCGCGCGCAGGCGGGCGCGGTCGACACCGTGCGTCAACGGCTGGCGAACCAGCCCGCCGAACTGCGCTCGGCGGTGGTGTCGATCGACCCGCGCTCGGGGGCGGTGCGCGCCTACTACGGCGGCGAGGACGGGGTCGGGTTCGACTTCGCGCAGGCCCCGCTGCAAACCGGTTCCGCCTTCAAGGTTTTCGCGGTGATCGCCGCCCAGCAGCAGGGTATCCCGGTGACCCGCGCGCTGGACAGCTCCCCGATCACCGACCGCGGCACCACCATCACCAACGTCGACGGCGACTCCTGCGGACGCTGCTCCATGGCCGAGGCGCTCAAACGCTCGCTGAACACCAGCTTCTACCGGCTGACCATGACCATGGCCGACGGGCCACGCGCCATCGCCACCGCCGCCCATCAGGCGGGCATCCCCGAGTACATCCCCGGCGTCCAGGGCGAAAGCCTCACCGAGGCGGGCGAACCCCCGCTCAACGGCATCGTGCTCGGCCAGTACCTGGTGCGCCCGATCGACATGGCCTCGGCCTACGCGACGCTCGGCGCGGGTGGCATCTACCACCAGCCGTTCTTCGTCCAGAAGGTGACCGCGGGCGACGGGCGCGTCCTGCTCGACCGGGACCCGGCGCACACCGTCGGCAAGCAGCTTCCGCTGCCCGAACAGCGGCTCACCCCCGCCGTCGCCGACGCGACCACGCAGGCCATGCTGCCGATCGCCAACTACTCCAACGGGCACGGCCTGGCGGGCGGCAGGCCGTCGGCCGCCAAGACCGGGACCACCCAGCTCGGGACGAGCAAGCAGAACAAGGACGCCTGGATGATCGGCTACACGCCGTCGCTGTCGACGGCGGTGTGGATCGGCACCGAGCAGCCGCAACCGATCCGCACCGCGCGCGGCGCCGACATCTACGGCTCCGGCCTGCCCGCCGACATCTGGAAACAGGTCATGGACATCGCCCTGGCCGACACGCCCGTCGAGCAGTTCACCCTCGCGCCGCTGCCCACCGCCGGGGTCGCGCCCCCGCGCGCCCCGAGCGGCGGGGACTACGACATCCTCAATCCCCCGAGCAACACCCCGCGCCGCGCGCCGGTCATCGTCATCCCGCCCGCGCCGGGCAACACCGAGATCTTCCCCGGTATCGGCGGCAACTGAACAGGTTGCAAGATCACGGATTGACCCACGACGACCACGGTGGCCCTTCGACATGGCAACATCTCCTGCCAGAGCGTGAAGCCACACCGACCGGCGCGCCGCACGGCCCGGCGCGCAATCTGTCATACCGATGCGGGAGGATATGCGCTCGAGCGACGACGAACTAGACATAGGGGCTACGCAGGTGGAATTCGATGTCGTTGACCGTCCCGAGACGCTGATCGCGGGGACGGTGCTCCGCAGTCCGGCGCTCGCGGTCGAGGGACCGCGTCGCGCCCGGGTCGTCGAGGCCTGGGAACGTTTGTCGGCCAGGCCGGAGCTACCTGGTCCCACCGCCACCGCCTATGTCGACTTCGCGCCGGAGATCAACTCCTACCTCACCCACCTGGTGGGCTACGAGTGCAAGACCGTCGACGACATGCAGACCGGTGACGTACTCGGCCGCATCCCGGCAGGCCGCTACGCCCGTTTCGTCGGGCGCGGCGAGAACCTGGGCGACACCATCGTCACGCTGTGGCGCCAGATCTGGGACGCCGAGGCGGCGGGCACGATCGAGCGCGCCTACACCGGAGACTGCGAGAACTATCCCGACAAGAACACCGTCGAAATCTACGTCTCGCTGGCGGCCGATGGTGCGGACAAGGACGGCGAGTAAGCCATGGCAGCTGCTGTCGAATTCGAGATCGTCACCCTGGAGCAGGGGCTGGTGGCCGGCCTGACCGTGCCGCTGGCGGGCCGCGAGGTCACCGCCCGCGACCTGGACCTGGTCAACTTCACCTGGGACCGCTACCTCGCCCGCGAGAAGGACGCCGCCCGCGCGGCCGCCTACATCGGCCAGAACGACCACGCCGTCGCCGTCCTCGGCTACGAGGTCGCCGGACTCGACGAGGTCGACGAGGGCGACGTGCTGACCCGCATCCCCGCGGGCCGCTACGCCAAGTTCGTCGTCTCCGACAAGCCCTACGACCTCCTGCGCACCGCGTGGGCCCAGGTGGTCAAGGCGGAGAACGCGGGCATGATCACCCGCTCCCACACCGCCGAACTCGAGCGCTACACGGGCCCGACCAGCGTGGAAGTGTATGTGTCACTGAGCTGATCACACGCGGAACCCGGCTCCGGGAGCGTGCCTGCCCGCTCGTCAGCGAATCCGTTCCCAGCGCCGCCCCGCCCGAAGCGACCCCACCGGGCCGACGTCGAGGAGGCGCCGCCGCGCAGCGGCGGTCGCGGCCGGTCCGACGAAAAGCGGGGCTGGACAACGTGCCGAAGGCACAAGTCCAGCCCCGCTTTTCGTCAGGCCCTACAGGGCCGCGACTCGAGCGCGCAAGCCCTCCGATTACTCGGCGCCGATGATGAAGGCTTCCAGCTGGGCGCGGGCCACGTCGTCGGCGATCTGCTCCGGCGGGGACTTCATCAGGTAGGCCGAGGCCGGGATGACGGGGCCGCCGATGCCGCGGTCCTTGGCGATCTTGGCGGCGCGCACGGCGTCGATGATGATGCCCGCCGAGTTCGGCGAGTCCCACACCTCGAGCTTGTACTCCAGGTTCAGCGGCACGTCACCGAAGGCGCGACCCTCGAGGCGGACGTAGGCCCACTTGCGGTCGTCGAGCCACTCGACGTAGTCCGAGGGGCCGATGTGCACGTTGCGGTCGTGCACCTTGCCCGAGAGCGGACCGTTGAGGTTGGAAGTGACGGCCTGGGTCTTGGACACCTTCTTCGACTCCAGACGCTCGCGCTCGAGCATGTTCTTGAAGTCCATGTTGCCGCCGACGTTCAGCTGGTAGGTGCGGTCGAGCACCACGCCGCGGTCCTCGAACAGCTTGGCCATCACGCGGTGGGTGATGGTCGCGCCGACCTGCGACTTGATGTCGTCGCCGACGATCGGGACGCCGGCGTCGACGAACTTCTGCGCCCACTCCGGGTCGGAGGCGATGAACACCGGCAGCGCGTTGACGAAGGCCACGCCCGCGTCGATGGCGCACTGGGCGTAGAACTTGTCCGCCTCTTCCGAGCCGACGGGCAGGTAGGACACGAGGACGTCGACCTTCGCGTCCTTCAGCGCCTTCACGACGTCGACCGCGGGAGCCTCGGACTCCTCGATGGTCAGCGCGTAGTACTTGCCGATACCGTCGAGGGTCGGGCCGCGCTGGACCGTCACGTCGGTGGGCGGCACGTCGGAGATCTTGATGGTGTTGTTCTCGCTGGCGAAGATCGCCTCGGCCAGGTCGAAGCCGACCTTCTTGGCGTCGACGTCGAACGCGGCGACGAACTTCACGTCCCGGACGTGGTAGGGGCCGAACTTGACGTGCATGAGGCCGGGGACGCTGGCCGACTCGTCGGCGTCCTTGTAGTACTGAACGCCCTGAACCAGGGACGACGCGCAGTTGCCGACACCGACGATGGCGACGCGAACCTCGCCGGCCTCAGCCTTGTTTACATCACTCATGGCCGATTTTTCCCTCTTTCTGTGGTGCCGCCTTCGTCGATTGCTCCGCCGCAATCAACTCGTTGAGCCAGCGCACTTCGCGCTCGCTTGATTCCAGACCGAGCTGGTGGAGCTGGCGGGTGTAGCGGTCCAGCGAGCCGCTGGCCCGCTTGATCGCCTCGCGCAGCCCCTCTCGGCGCTCCTCGACCTGGCGACGCCTGCCCTCCAGGATCCGCATCCTCGCCTCGGCGGGGGTGCGGCTGAAGAAGGCGAGGTGAACGCCGAAGCCGTCATCGGTGTAGTTCTGCGGACCGGTGTCGGCGAGGAGCTCGTTGAAACGCTCCCGGCCGACCGGGGTCAGCCGGTAGACGCGCCGCGCCCTGCGCGCGGTCGCGCCCTCCGGAATCTCCTCGGCGATCAGCCCGTCGGTCTGCATGCGGCGCAGCGTCGGGTAGAGCGAACCGTAGGAGAAGGCCCGAAACGCTCCGAGCAGGCCCGTCAACCGCTTGCGCAGTTCGTAGCCGTGCATGGGCGACTCGAGGAGCAGGCCGAGAATCGCCAGTTCCAGCATTCGGGCCTCACCCCCTGACTTGTCGACAGACCTAACCGATGGATGCGACTTCCCACTATATCGGAGCGATACATCTAGGCACAGCGGAACCCCACCGATCCGGGTATTTTCCCAGGTCGGAGGGGCTACTTGATGACCTCGATCACCTCTCCGGCGAAAGTGAACGTGAGATAGCCGGTCTCGTTCTCGAACTGCGGGTTCTTGACGTAGATCCGGATCTGCGGGCTCGGGTTCTTCCGCAGCGGCTTGTCGAAGTCGATGATGACGTGCGTGATCCGGCCGTCCGGGATACCCACGGTCCGCGCGGCGCCCGCCCGCAGCGCCGCGTAGGCGCGCAGGTCGATGGCGCCCAGGTCGAACGAGGGCGCGTCGCGGTCGCGGTTGTCCGGCGATCGCCACGTGTCGAAGGATCCGTCGTAGTGGTAGTCGTCGGCCTTGCCGGGGGTGCTCGACGCCCGCACGGCGCTGGCGTACCCCGGGTAGAGGGTGACGTCGTCGGCGGTGGTCGAACCGAACTCGGCCCGGTATTCGGCCAGGTAGTAGGCGATGCCGTCGGCCGTGGTCAGGTCGGGGACGTCCTCGCCCGCCACGGCGCCGGTCACCGCGCGCCCCAGCAGGCCGACGACGGCGCCGAGCGCGCCCGCGCCGAGGATCGCCACGGGCGCGATCCACCACCGGCTGCTCGCGGCCGAACGCCCGCGCACGACCGGCTTGTTCGCCAGGCGGCCGGGGACCTGCAGGTCGTCGATGAGCGCGTCCAGGTCGGCGATGGTCTCGGCGCGCATCGCGCGTTCGGTGCGGCGGGCGTGTTCGGTCTCGGTGAGCTGACCGTCGGCCAGGGCGGCGTCGATCAGGCCGCACGCGTCGGCGCGATCGGCGTCGCGGGCGCGCAGGCGCTGGGACGGTGTCTTCATCGGGGGCCCTTGTATTCGTAGACCTGGAGCACCGCGCCCGCGGGGGTGAGCTCGATCCGCCCGCTCTGCTTCAGTTCGTTGGTGACATAGACGCTGAGCACGACCTGATCGCGGAACGAGCTGTCCTCGGCGAGCCGGATCATCGAGACGACGCCGTCGGGCACCCCGACGGTGGCGGGCGCGCCGGCGAGGACGCGACCGAGCACGCCGGGGTCGATCGCGGCGAGGTCGGCGACGGCGGTCTCGCGTTTCCGGGTGCTGATCTGCTCGCCTGCGCGCTCGAACCCGCCGCGGTAGGTGTACTCCTCGGACCAGTCCGGGCGGTCGTTCACCATGCGCTTCACCGAGGCGTGGGTGTCGTGCAGGTAGACCTCGTCGACCAGCCCGTTACCGAATTTGGCCAGGTAGTCGGCCCGGAACTGGACGAAGCCCTCGAGGCTCGCGGGCCGGGGCGTCGGGATCACCCGGGGCGCGACGGCGCCGAAGCCCGGGGTCAGCGCCGCCGGGACGGGTCGCGCGGGTTCGCGCACGGTCCAGACGAAGCCGCCGACCGCGGCGGCGACCACGGCGGCGGCGGTCGCGGTCCGCAGGTAGACGTGGCGGCGCGACCTCGGCCGCGCCGGCCGCGGGGCGGGCGCGTACTGGAGGTCGGCGACGAGGGTGGACAGGTCGCCGAGGGTGCGCGCCTCGGCGGCCAGTTGGGTCAGCGCGGTGTGCTCGTCGGCGTCGAGCTGACCCTGTGCGCGCGCCTCGTCGAGGACGTGGACGGTGGCCTCGCGGTCCCGGTCGCGGGCGCGCACCCGGGCGGGATAGGTGTCGCCGCGGCCGCGGCGGAGCGGGGTCCGCGCGGATTCCGGTGCGGCGCCGCCGAACACGACGGGGGACTGCAGATCGGCGGTGAGCCCGCGCAATTCCCCCAGTGTCCTGGCGTTTCCCGCCCGTTCGACCCGGTCGTGGTACTCCTGCGGCGAGAGCTGACCCTCGGCGTAGGCGGCGTCAAGCACAGTGGACACCTGCGCGCGATCGATATCACGCGCCCGGAGCGAGGACTCGCGACCCGAATCAGACATAAAGGCCCTCGGACCCTCTTGACGACGAACACCGGCCACCCCGGTACCCAGGGGAGTCTAGGGCCAAACCCGGGCAGAAGGAGAAGGGCGAGGGCGGCGCCCACCGATCCCCGCTACTCTGGGTCTCGTGCGAATTCAGCGGCAGGTGGTCGACTATGCGCTCCGGCGCCGGTCGCTGCTGGCCGACGTCTACGCGGGCCGGGTCCGGGTGGGCGAGGTCTGTGACGCCGATCCCTACCTGCTCAGGGCCGCGAAGTTCCACGGCCGGAACAGCGAGGTGACGTGCCCGATCTGCCGGAAAGAGCAGCTGACCCTCGTATCGTGGGTCTACGGCGACGGGCTCGGTCAGATGGCGGGTTCGGCGCGGACACCGGAGGAACTGGCCCGGCTGGCGGAGACGAACGAGGAGTTCTCCGTCCACGTGGTCGAGGTGTGCCGAAGCTGCAGCTGGAATCATCTGGTGCAGTCCTATGTACTCGGATCGACTCCGGCACCGGCACGCCGTCGCACGAATTCGCGAGCAGGGCGGCGTACGGCCGCCGAGTGATGCACTGCTTTCCGGAGTGTGTCGTGGCACCGCCGGGTGACCGGCGGTGCTCCGGTGCGCCCCGTGCTGTTGGCCCTATCGAGTTATGGAGATCTTGTCAGTGAATTCGCCCTACGAGACTTCCCCCTACGGCGATGACCCGCACGGCGGCCGTCCACCTCGGAATTCACGACCCGATCTACCGCAGCCGGGCGCGCGCC
>NZ_BAGK01000237.1 GCF_000308795.1 Nocardia thailandica NBRC 100428
CTTTCGTGCCGGTCAACGGCACCCCGGGGCAGCGGCCGCCGCTCGAGTACATTCCCCCGCAGTCGTCGCTGGATCTGCCCGGAGTGCTCGGCGGCGAGCAGCCGGGCCCGGCGGAGTCCGGTCCCGCGCCGAGCGGGGTGACGCCGGCCGGTCCGTCGTCGCGCGGTCCTTTCGTTCCGCCGCAAGCGGATTCGCCGAGCCCCCGGCAGCAGCCGGATCCGGCCGATCCGTTCCCCGGTTTCACGCCCATCACCACCGGCGGCGAGACCGCCCGGGGCGGCGCGACCTCCGAGGACGAGGACCGCGAGGACCGCGAGGACGTCGCGACGCCGAATCCGTGGCAGCCGCAGGCCCCGGCCGGGTTCACGGCGGTGCCGCAGCCGGGCGCCGAGCCCGAGCACGGCGCGCACGAGAAGCCGGACGAGGACGCGGGTGCGGGCAGCCGCGCCGAGATCGAGGACTGGATGGCGCAGCTGCGTTCGGCGCGTCGCCCGGCGGCCGACGAGGGACGGCACTCCGGCGGCGAGGGCCGCACGGTCAGCGTCAACGAGCTGCTGCGCCGTCGCGAGGACGAAACCGACTGAGCCGCTTCCGGGATCAGCCCCGCGGCGATCCCGGACCGGCCGTGTCGGCGAAGGCCCGCGCGTAGCGGGTGCCCGCGAGCAGCAGCAGGACCCCGACGACGAGGAAGGCCGCCACCCGGACCAAACCGGACAGGGTGGCGAGGTCGAACAGGAACAGTTTCGCCGTGGCCGCGACCGCGACCCCGAGTCCCGACACGAGGCACACCTTCGCGACACCGGGCGCCCGCACGAGGTTGCGCAGGCCGTAGAGGAGCGACCCGGTGGCCGCCGCCATCCAGGTGATCGTCGCCGCGCTGTGCCCGAGGACGAAGCCGTCGGCCGCCCCCGAGGCGATCCCGATCGAGACCGCCGCGACCAGGACGAGATACAGGTCGGCGACGCCGGCGACGACCCAGATCAGCGCGCGCAGGGTCGCGTCCCGCCCCGGCAGCGCGTGCACGGCCCAGACCGCCGTCGCCGTCGCGACCAGGCCGAGGACGGCCGCGAGCAGGGTCGTCCCGGTCAGCGCCTCGGCCGCCCGCGCGCGCACGGCGAGCGTCTCCGGGGAGGCGGCGTCGAGCAGCGTCAGCCCGCCGAGCAGGGCAAAGGCGCCGCCGAAGACCGTCGTCGCGGCGGACCGCCGCGCGGCCGCGACCGTGAAATAGGCGGCGGAGACGGCGAACAGCGTCGCCGGAAGCCAGGACCCGCGCGCGCCGTCGACGCACGACTGGAAGACGGCCACGGCGCCGACCAGCGCGGCGCCCGCGGCCAGATGCGCGGGGACGCCGAAGAATCCGGGCGCGGCGAACGAACCCGTGCCGTTCGCGGACCCGCCGTCGGGCCGGGCGCCCGGCTCCACCGGAACGGGCTGCGGCACAGCGGGTACCGAGCGCAGCCCGGCGGCCCCGACCAGCAGGTAGGCGACCGCCGCCCCCGCCGACACGGCGACGGACCACGGGCGTTCGAACAGCAGCGCCGCCGCCGACAGGGGCGCGGCCGACAGCACCATGGTCACCATGGCGGTGACGTCGCCCGGGCGCACCCGCGTGACCAGCAGGGCGCCACCCAGGCCGAGCGCCGCCGACGCCACCGCCGCGGCCAGCACCAGGCGCCGGTGGTCGAGGGTCTCGTCCGTGATCGCGGCCGAGGCGGCGAAGACGAGCGTGGCGAGCACGATCGGCAGGGTGCGTGTCACGTGCAGCACCGGCCAGTCCCGCCGCAACTGCACCGCCAGGCCGGAACCCTGGAGCACCAGAAGGAATCCCAGCAGGGCGAGCTCGGTGGTGATGGCGGGCGAGAGCACCGCCGCGCCCAGCACGACCAGCACGGCCAGCGGCTGCGACCGCCACCGCAGCGCCAGGCCGACGCCCGCGCCCGCCACGACCAGCGCCCCCGCCAATCCGGCGGACACGGGCGCCCACCGGTAGAAGCCGCTCACCGCGACGACCGCGAGATACAGCCCCGCGATCCCCGTGGCCGCCAACGCGATACCGCCCGTCCGGCCGCCCGGGCGCCCGAACACCCGCCACCCGGCGGCCACCAGGCCCGCCGAGAACGCGACTCCGGTGACGACCCGCGGCACCGGGCCGAAGAACCCGGCCTGCGCGGCCAGCACCAGCAGCATGACCACGCCGATCAGCGTCACCCCGACCCCGGCGACCGCCAGCACCCGCGAGATGACCCCTTCCCGCTGCCACCACGGCACCGTCGGCCCGGTCCGGACCTTCGGCGCGGGCGCGTAGCGGCCCTGCCCGGGCGGCGCCCAGCACCCTCCGGCGCGCACCGGCTGCGCCATCCCGGCCTGCGGCCACGGCGCGCCGGGCATCGGCCGAGCCTGCCCGGCCGGACCCGGCGGTCTTCCGGGCGCGGGCGCCGGCGCGAGGGGACGCGACCAGGGCGATCCGGCGCCGGCCGGACCCGCTCCCGCCGGCACCCCCGCGCCGCG
>NZ_BAGK01000236.1 GCF_000308795.1 Nocardia thailandica NBRC 100428
ATGCCGGGCACGACCACCACGTCCGCCTCGGCGAGCAGCTCGAGACCGTGGTCGACGTGCAGGGCGAAACCGTTCGGGGTCCACACCGGCCCCGGCTCGATGCCGCAGGTCCGCATGGCGAAGCCGGCCGGTTCGCCGGTCTTGCCTGGACCGTGCCGGAACGCCTGGACCGCGCAGGCCAGGTCGTAGGTCATGACCCCGTCCAGGGCGAGGGCGACGACTTCGCGCATGCCTGAAGTTTGGCACTCATCCGCGCATCAGTGGCATGTCCGCCACTCACGTCCGCCGCGCCGAGGTGGCGACACTGGGACCATGACCACTCTGGACTGGAACTGGGCCCGCGAGACCGGCGGCAACCTCACCACCCCACAGCGCCTCGCCCTCCTCGGGCCGCTGCTGCGGACGCTGCCCGGCTTCGTCCCCGGCCGGATCCGGCTGGCGCTCGGCAGGCGCGGCCCGGGCCGGGCGCCGCTGGACGAGGCGGCGGTGCCGGACACGCCGCTCGCCCGCGCCGCCGAAGACGAAGTGCGCGGGGCGCTCTCGGACACGGTGCTCGCCCACTCGTACCGCACCTATTTCTTCGCCCGCGCCCTCGCCGGCCTCGACGGCGTCGACTACGACGGCGAGATCGCCTACGTCTCCTGCCTGCTGCACGACATCGCGCTCGAATCACCGGTACCGGGGCGCTGTTTCGCCGTGCGCGGCGGCGAGCGGGCCGCCGGCTTCGCGCTGCGGCACGGCTGCGATCCGGAACGGGCGGATGCCATCGGCGCGGCGGTGGCGGCCCACGTGACGCCCGGTGTCGCCGCGGATCTCGCCGATCCGGGCGGCTTCGTCTCGGCGGGCGCCTCGGTGGACGTCCTCGGCGACCGCCTCGCCGACCTGGACGCGGCGTGGGTCGACGAGCTGCTGACCCGGTATCCGCGACAGGACTTCAAGCGCGCGCTGGTCGCCGCCTTCACCGCGGAGGCCGCGGCCGTCCCCGGCGGACGGATCCGGTGGCTGAACCGCAACGGCTTCCTGCCGTTGATCAGGCTGGCGCCGTTCCCCGAGTAGCGATTGCCGCGGCGAGCTCGTCGAACGAGGCCCGCAGCAGGTCGGCGTAGTGGGCGGGATCGGGCAGGATCGCGTCGTAGCTGCTGAAGGTGATCACCAGTTCCCCGCCCTGCGAGCTGATCAGGTGCCGCAGGGCGTCCCCGTCCAGCGGCGGCAGGACACCCTGCGCCCGGATCAGCGGCGCGCCGCAGAGTTCCAGGGCGTCGGCCACCGGCGGCACGTTGCTGATGGTCGTGTTGGCGTAGGGGATGGTCTCGCCCGCGGTGAAGTCCCGCTGTGTGCGCGCCCAGCCGGCCAGCCGCAGCAGCCAGGGCGGCGCGGTCTCCACCCGCGCCTCGCGCCGCAGCACCGCCGGGTCCGTCCCGCGCCGCTTCTCGCGCCGCGCCGACTCGGCGACCGCGCGCAGCCGCAGCACCGGGTCGTCGATGTCGGTGTGCAGGTCGACGAACATCTGCGCGATCCGGTTGGCCGAATCCCAGTCGGCGACAGGACGCGTCGACAGCGGGACCATCGCCGCCAGGGACCCGGCGGGCCGCTCCCCCCGCTCGGCCAGGTACGCCGAGAGCGCGCCCGCGACCGTGCTGAGCAGGATGTCGTTGACCGTCACCCGCTCCGGGTGGCCCGCGCGCAGGGCGCGGACGTCGGCCAGCGGGAGAGTGACCATGTCGAAGATCGGGGTGCCCGCGGTGGCGCGGTTGAAGCGGGTGGCGGGCCGCGACGCCCGGGGTTCGTGCAGGTCGCCGGAGGCGGCGCGGGCGCGGACCTCCCCGGCGGCGGCCTTGGAGCGCCGGAGCCCGTCGGCGAAGCGCAGGGCACCCAGGCCGGCGGATCCCGCGATCCGCGCGGCGACCAGCGGCGCGGGCAGGGTCCTCCCGGCCGCGCCGCGCCGCGCGGAGACGGGCAGTTCGGGGCGGGCGAAGAGCCGGGATTCCAGCTCCCTGGTCGCGATACCGTCGCCCGCGCAGTGGTGCAGCAGCAGGACGACGATCGTGGCCGCGCCCCGCACGCCGGGCACCCCGCGCACCCCGGTCAGCACCTGGATCCGCCACGGCGGGCGGTCCAGGTCGAGGCGCGTCGCGGCGATGGCGGCGATGCGCGCGCGGGCCGCGGGCCAGTCGCCGGGCGCCTCGAAGCCGAGGTGGTCGTCGACCGAGAAGCCGGGATCGACCTCCCACCTGGGCAGTTCGAGGTCGCCCCAGACGCGGCGCAGCCGCCGGTTCAGGAACGCGGCGTAGCCGAGCCGCGCGCGGAGCCAGCCCGAGATCTCGGCCGGGGCGAGCGCTTCGCCCGACTCGGCGCCGAAGACGTAGAACGCGGCGATGTTCGACAGGTGCCGATCGGTCTCGTCGTAGACGAAGACCGCGTCGCGCGGGGAAAGGCGGGTCACGACAGGCCCAGCGACCGGCTCAGCATCGGCCAGGACTCGTGCAGGTCGTCCTGCCAGTAGCCCCAGGAGTGCGACCCGGTGGGACGCAGGTTGAAGGTGAAGTTGGTGCGGCCGAGTTCGGCGGTGCGCTGGGCGAGCCGGGCGGTGCAGTAGAAGGCCGCGGACTCGATCGCGCCGCCGACGAGCATCTGGTTGACCAGTTTGCTGTTGCTGTTGCCGAGGCGCGGGTTGGCCAGGGTGTCGTGCGCGCCGGGCAGACCCGAGCCCGCCGCGATGTAGTACGGGATGTCGGGCAGCCGGTCCGCCTGCAGGAACGGGTCGTTCGCGCGCCAGCGCTCGCCGTTCTTGGGGCCCCACATGTTCTTCGCGTCGGCGCCGGACAGGCTGAGCACGGTCGAGACGAAAGTCTGGCCGACCGGGTCACTGGTCATCGCGCAGCCGCTGTAGGCGGCGACGCTCCGGTACAGTCCGGGCGCCTCGAGCGTGAGACCGAGGACCGAGGTGCCCGCCATGGAGATGCCCGCCAGCGCGTTCTCGCCCGTCGTGGCGAAGGCCGCGTCGATGACCGGGGGCAGTTCCTCGGTAAGGAAGGTGGTCCACTTGTTGCGGCCGTTGTTCTTCAGCAGCTTCGCCAGCGCCGGGTCGTCGTTGTCCCAGTCGGTGTAGTAGCTGAAGGCGCCCTCCATGGGGATGACGACGTTGACCCGCTTGTCGGCGAAGAACTGTTCGGCGTCGGTCTGGGCGGGCCAGTTGGCCGAATCCTCGCCGCCGCCGGCGCCGTTGAGCAGGTAGAGGGTGGGTGCGGGCGCGCCGGTGTCGGCGGGGCGAAGCACGCGCAGCGCGATGTCGCGGTCCATCGACGGCGAGTACACCGCGATGTCGAGCATCTGCGGCGACACCGTGGTCCGCGAGACCAGGCGGGCGGCGGGTTCGGCGGCGGCCGGGGACGCCGCGGTCGCGGTCAGGCCACCGGCCATCGACACCGCGCAGGCCAGGGCGGCCAGACCGCGGATCAGGGGAGACTTCGTCACTGCAGCGCGCACCTCTTGCCGTGCGCCGGGGACGCCGCGCGCGTCCCCGGCGGAGCCGAACCGATCTACTTGCCCGCGGCGGGGGTGCCGCCGCTGAGGGTGATCAGGGCGTTGACGATGAGGGTGCCGTTCTGGCCGAGGCTGCTGGCGCCCTGGCCGAGGATATCGATGAGCGATCCCATGTTCATTTCTCCTTACACTGCGGATATTGCTGTTGTGCGGGGGTTTTCCGGATCAGATCCGGAAGAAGTTCTCGACCGAGCCGATGAAGAGATCGAGCAGGCCGTCACCTGCCACCGCCGACCCGAGCGCCGGGATGACAGCGGCGAGCATTTGCGTGAGCGAGCCCATTTCCATGACAAAAACTCCTTGACGGTTGATTCACGCGGCAATTCGGGAAAACCGCGTGCGAAACGGGCGGGCGCGCCGTGCGCGCGGCCCGTGAATACGCCCCTACCGGGCGTCGAGGTGGCCGGACCTGGCCGGACTCAGCCGAAGATGCCCTCGAGGGACCCCAGGAAAAGGCCGGGCAGGGAATCGAGCCCTTCCAGCGAACCGAGGGCGGGGAAGATCGCGCTGATGAGCGGGCCGATTGAACCCATGACAGAACTCCTCACGGTGACTACATTGTCGCCCACGCATGCCTGCGCATTTGTGCGTGAGTACCGGGTCACATTCGAGAGTTAATGTGACCCCGACAACATAGCAACTTTCCGCCGATCCGACATAGGTTTGTTTCACACTGTTCAGTGCAAGATGCGCACAAACGAGCCGCCCGCACGATCGAATCGTGCGGGCGGCTCGCGAAAGTGCTGCTGAGCGGGCGGATCAGGCAGATCAGCCCAGGCGCTCCTTGAGGGCCTCGAACTCGTCGCGCACGCCGGAAGGCAGCTTGTCACCGACGAACTGGAACCACTCCTCGATCGAGGGGATCTCGTTACGCCACTCCTCGGCGTTCACCGCGAGCGCCTCGTCGACGTCGGCCACGACCACGTCGAGGCCCTCCAGGTCGAGATCGGCGGCCGTCGGCACGTTGCCGACCGCGGTGGCCTGCGCGCCCGAGCGGCCCTCGATACGGCCGACGATCCACTCCAGCACGCGGGAGTTCTCGCCGAAGCCGGGCCACAGGAAGCGACCGTCGGCGCCGCGACGGAACCAGTTGACGTAGAAGATCTTCGGCAGCTTGTTCGCGTCGGCGTTCTTGCCGAGGGTGATCCAGTGGTTCAGGTAGTCGCCCACGTGGTAGCCGAGGAACGGCAGCATCGCCATCGGGTCGCGGCGGACGGTGCCGACCTTGCCCTCGGCGGCGGCGGTCTGCTCGGAACCCATGGTGGCGCCCATGAACACACCGTGCTCCCAGCCGAAGGACTCGGTCACCAGCGGGACGGTGGTCTTGCGGCGGCCGCCGAACAGGATCGCCGAGATCGGCACACCCTGCGGGTCGTCCCACTCGGGGGCCAGGATCGGGCACTGCGACATCGGGGTGCAGTAGCGCGAGTTCGGGTGCGCGGCCAGGGTCTCGGTCTCCCGCAGGACCCAGTCGTTGCCCTTCCAGTCGATCAGGTGCTCCGGCTCGCCCTCGAGACCCTCCCACCACACGTCGTTGTCGTCGGTCAGGGCGACGTTGGTGTAGACCGTGTTGCCCGCCTCGATGGTCGCCATCGCGTTGGGGTTGGAGCTGCGGTTGGTGCCCGGCGCGACGCCGAAGAAGCCGAACTCCGGGTTCACCGCGTAGAGGCGGCCGTCCTCGCCGAACCGCATCCAGGCGATGTCGTCGCCCAGGGTCTCCGCGCGCCAGCCCGGCACGGTCGGCTGGATCATCGCGAGGTTGGTCTTACCGCAGGCCGACGGGAACGCGGCGGCGATGTAGTAGTTCTTGCCCTCGGGCGAGATCAGCTTGAGGATCAGCATGTGCTCGGCCAGCCAGCCCTCGTCGTGCGCCATCGCCGAGGCGATACGCAGCGAGTAGCACTTCTTGCCGAGCAGGGCGTTGCCGCCGTAGCCGGAGCCGTAGGACCAGATCTCGCGGTCCTCGGGGAAGTGGGTGATGTACTTGGTGTCGTTGCAGGGCCACGGCACATCGGCCTGGCCGTCGGCCAGCGGGGCGCCCACGGAGTGCAGGGCCTTCACGAACGGGCGATCGGTGCCCAGCTTCTCCAGCGCGGCCGCGCCCATGCGGGTCATCACGCGCATCGAGACCACGACGTACTCGGAGTCGGTGATCTCCACGCCCAGCTTGGGGTCCTCGGCGCCGAGCGGGCCCATGCAGAACGGCACCACGTACATGGTGCGGCCCTTCATCGAGCCGCGGTACAGCTCGGTCATGGTGGCGCGCATCTCGGTGGGGTCGACCCAGTTGTTGGTCGGGCCCGCGTCGGCCTCGGTCTTGGAGCAGATGTAGGTGCGCGACTCGACGCGGGCGACGTCCGAGGGGTCGGACAGCGCCAGGAACGAGTTCGGCTTCTTGTGCTCGTTGAGCTTCTTGAAGGTCCCCGCCTCGACCAGCTGGGTCGTCAGGCGATCCCATTCCTCGTCGGAGCCATCGGCCCAGACCACGCGATCGGGCTGGGTGAGCTCTGCGACTTCCTGTACCCAGGCGAGCAGTTCGGCGTGCTCGGTCGGCGCTTTGCCGTCGGATCCACGAAGACCAGGAATGGTCGCTGAGGTCATGAAAACTCTCCTGAGATGGGCGGTTGTCCGGCAGCCGGAAACCCGGCCGCACCGAACACCCACCATGGGCGTAAGGCATCCGCATCGACCACCCGAACGCACAACCCCTGCTGGACGGCGTACAACGCCGACATGGACGGAGGCCGCGCATTCGTCTGGCACGGAGCGGACGCCCAGGTTCCTGGCACAAGGTTAACGCGATATGACCATCGATACGGAATCGGGTTCCTTATCTCACCTACCCATCGGCGCGTCGTGCAATCGTCGCCGACCACGAATCGAGAGCGGCCAGTTCGCGCTCGCAAGCGGCCAGTTGCGCGGGTTGCGTGGCGCCGAGCCGGCGGGCCTTCGCGTCGATCTCGGCGATCCGCCGGTCGACGACGATCGCGCGGGCGGTCGAATCCCGCGCCACCTGAGCGGACAATTCAGACTCCGCGTCCACCAGCGCGGCCGCGACCCGTTGTTCTAGCTGGGCTTTCACGTTGACCAGCGCGTCGGCGACCCACTGGGCCAGATGATTGCGTTCGGCGAGCTGCCCTCGCGCGCGCACGACCCACGCGGCCGCGCCCGCACCGAGCAACAGCGTCACGGGGACGCTGGCGACGTCCAGCGTCGGCACCAGCGACAGCGGAGCCACTACCAGGCGCCCGAGGCCGACACCGGCCGACGCGCCGAGGGCGATCATGAGGTGATCTTCGACACCACGGTGCCGCGGCCCGGGCTCCGGCCCGACCTGCGGGGCGGCCGCCCGCCTGCGCAGCGGTTCCGTCCCCGCGCCGAAGCGCTCGGACAGGTCGGCGAGCCGCGACTCCGTCAGCGTGTCGACCGCGCCGGACAGGTCGGTCACCGCCTGCTGCAACCTGGGCGGATAACCCCGCATCTCCGCGCGGCCGAGGCGCTCCAGATCGGTGCGCGCCGCCGTGTGCAGGGCGCGGACCCGCGCGCCGACCTCGGTGGTCAGATCGACGCGGGCCAGCTGGATCTGGCTGCGCACCGCCGACAAGCCCGCCTGACGGCCACCGTCGCGGTCGGCCAGCAGCGCGACCCGCTCCTCCCGCAGCCGGGTCTGCTCGGCGCCGGAGCGCAGACCGGCGATCTGCTCCTCGACCCGGGCGCGGGTGTCGGCGACGATCTGTTCCAGCGCCGCGGCGCGCCGCGCCGGGCCGTCTCCGGCGGTGGCCGCGGTGGCCGCGGCCAGCGCGGCGTGCAGCGCGCCCATGCCGGAGCGGTCGAGGAGCACCGAATCACCGGAGGACCGCGCCGCCGCGGACAACCGCGCCGAGACGGCGATGATGTCCAGGTCGCCGAGGCCGTTGTGCGCGAGCACCGCGAGATTGCGGTCGCGGACCGACTGCCAGTCCCGATAGGCGTGGAAGCCGTTCATGGCGATCAGGATCCGGCGCTCGGCCGCGCGGAGTCGCGCGAGCAGCGCCAGCACGTCGGAGCCGATCACCGTGCCCGCGTCCACCAGGACCAGCGCCGCGGCGGGGCGATCGAGGGCGCCGGGCTCGGGCTCGGTGAACTCGACGCGGGGTTCGAAGCGGGGGAGTTCGGTGCGCAGCAGGACGGTGTTGGCGTCGTCGGGGGCGTACAGCCGGACGCCGCTCCCGTCGGTGCCCTGCTCGATCGCGCGCAGCAGCGCCGCGCCCTGCGGATTCCAGCGTTCGATCAGCGCGGCGACCTCGGGGGGCGGGACCGGCTGTGCCTCCGTCCCCGCCGTTGCCTTCGTCGACTCCGTCGCCTCCGTTGCCTTCGTCGACTCCGTCGCCGCGGGCGGCTCAGAGTCCGGCACTGCTCATCCGCTCCCAGGCCCGCACGTAGCCGTCGTGGACGCGCAGCGCGGCCCGACGCGCCGCCGGTGGCATGTCGCTGGCGACGATCGCCCGCCAGCGGACCGCCCGGTCGATGGCCTCGTCGGCGTCGGCGGGGGCGGGCGACCGATAGCCCGCCGCGAGATGGGCGACCTCCGGGCAGGCCAGCCCGGCGCACAGGCCCATCCACACCGCGTCGTCGCCCGCCAGGAACTCGCCGATCAGCGCCCGGCCGCGGCTGCCCGCCACCGGGACCGCCCTGGCGGCGAGCCTGCGCAGGTCGTCGAGGAGGGCGCCGTCGCGCAGGGCGCCCGCCTGCTCGTAGCGGCGGTGCACCAGGCGGTAGAGCGGGTCGATGCCGCTGGCGGCGTGCAGGATCTGGATGAGGGCGGGCCCCGACAGGTCCGGGTCGGCGCGCAGCGCGGCCAGGGCGGTGTCCACGCCGAAGAGGTCCCAGTCGGCCAGCAGCCGGCGGCGCACGTCCTCGTCGGGGCCCGGCGCGGTGAACAGGTCGACGGCCAGCGCGGCGGGCGCGGACGGGTCGGCGGCGAGCCTGCGCAGGTCGGCCAGGTCGGCCTCGCCGACGACGCCCGCCTTGGTCCGCACCGCCAGCGAGGCGACGACCGGGACCATCGGCAACCCGAGTTCGCGGCCGTACCGGTCCGCGGCGGCGACGGCCTCGCTCCAGCGCGAACCGACGGCGTCGGCCTTGTTCAACACCACAACGGTCCGATCGCGCGGCAAACCGGCGAGAACACGCAGGTCGGCGGGCTGCGGACCGCCCGAGAGCACATAGACGACCAGATCGCCGTCGAGCACCGGATCGCTTCCGCCGGGCAGGTCGACGGCCTCGGTCTCCTGCGCGGTCATCAGCGCCAGCGCCTCGCGGACGGTGGACCGGCCGCTGTGCGCGCGCCCGGCGATCTGGATCCGCAACGGGCGATTCCACGCCATGACCAGCTCGGTCAGCGCTCCGGCCAGCTCCGGATCCCGTCCCCCGCCCCCGCGCAGTGCGGCGACCAGCTGTTCGAACTGCTCGAGCACCCGCGACGGTGCGGCCTCGGTGACTGTCGACATCGGCGCGACCCCCTTCCCGCCCCGCATTCTGTCAGATACACCAGAATTCCCTCAGCCGTGCGCGCGCCCGGCCGACCTGCGCGAAGATGCGACGTATGTCCGTTTCATCCGGCCGGTCACACCCGCCCCCGCGCGACCGCTGTCGGCGTAGCTCGGCGCATGCTGGACAATGGTGGACGTGAACGACGCCGCCAACCACCCAGTCGAGTCGGTTCCGGGGACGCCGTCGCAAGCCCCGGCCCACCCGAAGCTGTCGGAAATCCCGAACGAAGCGGGCCGCCGCTCGACCTCCGGCTCCCGGTTGTACCCCCGCGTCACGAGCTTCCGCTCGCGGCGCGGCGCCTTGACCCCGAATCAGCAGGCGTCCTGGGAGCGGACCTGGCCCGTCATCGGCCGCACAGTCGCGAACGAGCCCCTCGACGCCGATGCCTGGTTCGGGCGGTCCGCGCCGCTGGTCATCGAGATCGGCTGCGGCACCGGCACGGCCACCGCGGCCATGGCGAAGGCCGAGCCCGCGGTGAACCTCATCGGCATCGAGGTCTACCAGCCCGGGCTCGCCCAGCTGGTCCAGGCGGTGGAGCGCGAGGAGATCGGCAACATCCGCCTGCTGCGCGGCGACGCCGTCGACGTGCTGGAGAACATGGTTGCCCCGGAGTCGCTGACCGGCGTCCGCGTCTTCTTCCCCGACCCGTGGCCCAAGGCCCGCCATCACAAGCGCCGCCTGCTCCAGGCCCCGACGTTCGCGCTGATCGCCAGCAGGCTGAAGCCCGGCGGCATCCTGCACGTGGCCACCGATCACGCCGACTACGCCGAACACATCCTCGAGGTAGGTTCGGCGGAACCGCTGCTCACCGGCCTGAACAAGGCCACCGGCGGCGACGACGAGAAGGACCTGGCGAACGCGCCGATCGGCTTCGAACGGCCGGTCACCAAGTTCGAGGGCAAGGGTCTGCGCGCCGGAAGTGTCATCAACGACTTCATATGGGGGAAGATCGAACGATGAGCGTGCACGAGATCGCCCACGAGATGCCGGGTACCGGCAGCGAGGCGCTGGGTAGTTCCGGACCCGACGTCCGGCGTGTCCTGCTGGTCTGGGACGCGCCGAACCTCGACATGGGTCTGGGCGCCATCCTCGGTGGGCGTCCCACCGCCGCCTATCGTCCCCGCTTCGACGCCCTCGGCCGCTGGCTGCTCGCCCGCACGGCCGAGCTCTCGGTCGGCAACAAGGCCCGGGTCGAGCCCGAGGCCACCGTCTTCACCAACATCGCGCCCGGCACCGCCGACGTGGTCCGCCCGTGGGTCGAGGCGCTGCGCAACGTCGGTTACGCGGTGTTCGCCAAGCCCAAGGTCGACGAGGACTCCGACGTCGACGCCGACATGCTGGCCCACATCGCGCTGCGCAAGCGGGGCGCGGGGCTGGCCGGGATCATGGTCGCCTCCGCCGACGGCCAGGCCTTCCGCGAGCCGCTGGAGGAGATCGCGGCGAGCGGGGTTCCCGTTCAGGTGCTCGGTTTCCGTGAGCACGCGAGTTGGGCGGTCACTTCCGATACGCTCGAGTTCGTCGACCTCGAAGACATCCCCGGCGTGTTCCGTGAACCGCTGCCGCGGGTGAGTCTCGACTCGCTGCCCGACGAGGGTGCCTGGCTGCAGCCGTTCCGGCCGCTGTCGGCACTGCTCACTTCTCGCTCTGCTCAAGGAGTCGCTTAAGTGTTCACCCGCTGGGGCGATCTGGTCTATCGGTTCCGCTTCGCCGTCATCGGTGTGGTCGGTGCCGCCCTGCTGGCGATGGGTGGCTACGGTTTCGGGCTCGAGGATCACCTCAGCACCAGCGGCTGGGACGACCCGGGTTCGGACTCGGCGAAGGCGGCGCACCTCTCCGACGCGGTCTTCGGCCGTGACCACCGCGCCGATGTGATCGTGCTGTACACCGCGGCCGAGGGCAAGACCATCGACGACCCCGCCATGCGGGACAAGGTCGCCGCCAACCTGGGCAGCCTCAAGGAGAAGTACCCCGACCAGATCGAGCAGATCTACGGCACCTACTGGACCGTGGGCACCACCCCCGGCGTGCCGTCGGCGTTCGGTTCCAAGGACAAGAAGTACGCCTTCGCCTCGATCGGCATCGTCGGCGACAACGACACCGACCTGGTGCGCAACTACCGCAAGGTCAAGGACGTCTTCTTCGTCGACGGGGTGAACACCCAGGTCACCGGCCTGCAAGCGGTCGGCGGCACGCTCAACGACACCATCGCCCACGACCAGAAGCGCATGGAGATGCTGGCCATCCCGGCCGTAGCGGTGCTGTTGTTCTTCATCTTCGGCGGCGTGGTCGCCGCCGCGCTGCCCCTCATCGTCGGCGGCCTGACGATCCTGGGTGCCAACGGCATCGTCATGGGCCTGACCAAGTTCACCGAGGTCAACTCGTTCGTCGGCGGCGTCGTGTCGATGATCGGCCTCGGCCTGGCGATCGACTACGGCCTGTTCATCGTCAGCCGGTTCCGCGAGGAGCTGGCCGAGGGCTACGACACGCGGGCCGCCGTGCGGCGCTCGGTGATGACCGCCGGACGCACCGTCGTCTTCTCGGCGACCATGATCATCGCCAGCCTCGGCGGCATGCTGCTGTTCCCGCAGGGCTTCCTGCGTTCGGTCGCCTACGGCACCATCGCGACGGTGTCGCTGGCCGCGCTGACCGCGATCACGATCCTGCCCGCGATGCTGGCCATCCTCGGCCCGCGCATCGACATGCTCGGCCTCAAGCGCTTCCGCAAGACCAAGACCGCCGAGGAGATCGAGAACGGCTTCTGGGGCAACATGACCCGCTGGGTCATGAAGCACCCGCTCAAGATCGCCATCCCGATCACCATCGGCCTGCTGCTGCTGATCATCCCGGTCAAGGACCTGAAGTTCGGCGGCATCAACGAGCGGTACCTGCCCCCGGACGCGCCGACCCGCGTCGCGCTCGAGCAGTTCTACTCGATCTTCCCGCAGAAGAAGACCGACCCGATCCAGCTCGTCTTCGTCTCCGACGACACCACGGCCATCGGCAAGGTGTGGAAGGAGGCGAACTCCGCGCCCAACCTGGTCGGCCCCTTCGGCGTGCCGACCAAGTCGACGGTCGATCCCACGGTGTTCAAGACCGAGGCGACCCTGACCGACTCGGAGAACTACGACCCCACGATCGACTATCTGCGCTCGATCGAACTGCCCGACAACGTCACCATGTACGTCGGCGGTCAGCCCGCGATCCAGAAGGACAGCATCGACGCGCTGCTCTCGCGCATGCCGTTGATGATCGCCCTGGTCCTGCTGACCACCACGGTGCTGATGTTCCTGACCTTCGGCTCCCTGGTGCTGCCGATCAAGGCCGCGCTGATGAGCGCGCTCGGCCTCGGCTCGACCCTCGGCATCCTGACGCTGATCTTCGTCGACGGGTACGGCGCCGACCTGCTGAACTTCACCCCGCAGCCGATCTCCGCGCCGGTGCTGATGCTGATCATCGCCGTCATCTACGGCCTGTCCACCGACTACGAGGTGTTCCTGCTCTCCCGGATGGTCGAGGCGCGCGCGCAAGGCGCCTCGACGACGGAGTCGGTGCGCATCGGCACGGCCCAGACGGGCCGCATCATCACCGCCGCCGCCCTCATCCTGCTGGTGGTGACCGGCGCGTTCGCCTTCTCCGACCTGGTGATGATGCAGTACATCGCCTACGGCATGATCGCGGCGCTGTTCATCGACGCCACCGTGCTGCGCATGTTGCTGGTGCCCGCCACCATGAAGCTGCTCGGCGACGACTGCTGGTGGGCGCCGAAGTGGATGAAACGCATCCAGGAGAAGATCGGCCTCGGCGAACCCATCCTCGACGACGAGCTGCCCAACCGGGAACAGGTCGTCGACCTGGTGAAGACCACCCCGATCACCGATCCGCCGACCATGCAGCTCAAGGCGGTCCCCGACAGCAAGCTGGCCCGCTCCCCCCGCAGGCCGCGCACCGTCGCCGAGATCGAGGCGGAAGCGCCGACCGCGCACCTCGACAAGATCAACGAGTCCGAGCCTGCCCGCGCGCGGCACCCCATGTCGCCGGACCCCACCCGTCCCCGCGCCTCCGTCCTCGACGGCGAACCGACCCGCGCCCTGCCCGTGGTCCGTCCCGGCGAGGCGCCGGAGACCCCGAAGGGCGCCCAGCGAGTCCAGCCTCCGCAGGCTCCCGCCCCCGGAACCGGTTCGGGCCCCGGAGGTTCCCCCGCCGCGCGGCCGCCGCACGATCCCACCCGCCCCGGCGGCCCCGCCGCCCCCGAGGCGAGCGCGGATCTCCCCGGCGTGATCGGCGGCGGCGCCCCCGCAGCGGGCATCATCGGCGGGTCGCCGGACGCCAGGCCGTCCGGCGACGGCCCTCCCGGCCTCCCCGGCGGACCGACGACCGGTGGAGCGCCGACCGACGACAGGCCGTCCCGCCCGAACCCCACGTCGCCCGGTGGCGACAGCCCCGCCTTCCCGAGCGGACCGCGGCTCGGCGGTATGGGCGAATCGGGACCGAACAGCAGTGGCACGCAGGGCGATTCCGGTATCAATGGGCTGCCCGGCGGCGGTCCGACCAGCAATGGCCTGCCCGGCAGTGGCCTGCCCGGCGGCGGGCCCGCGGGAAGCGGTCTGCCCGGACGCGGTCCGGTCGGCAGCGGTCCCGTCGGGGGCGATGCGGGCGGTTACGGCGTCAACGGAAATCCGGCCGGCGGACGACCGGGCGACAGCGGGCTACCGCTCGCGCCCGGCGGCCCGGGCATCGGCGGACTTCCTCCGATCGGCCGACCGGGTGCCGTCGGTGCCGAGGGACGGAACGCCCCCTCGAACCCCTCGATCGGCCGACCGGATGACCGCGCGGAGGCCGGCGACCAGCGGCCCGGCGGGGCAGTCGGCGGGTCGGCCGACCGCACAGTCACGCCGGGCTTCGCCGGAACCGCGGGGAGCGATAACGGAACACCCGGCGCCGCTTCGGTTCTCGGCGGCCACGGGCCCGGCCACGACCACCCGGGTACCGGCGACCGTCCCGGCGACATGCCGGGCGGCTCCCCTGCCTCCGGGCCGGGCTTCGACGGCCCCGGCACCGCTGGTCGTCCCAGCGACATCGCAGGCGGCTCTTCCCTCGACAGGCCCGGCTTCGACGGCCCGGGTACCGGTGACCGTCCCAGCGACATCGCAGGCGGTACTCCCCTCGGCAGGCCCGGCGTCGCCGGCCCGGGTACCGGTGGCCGTCCCGGCGACGTAGCGGGCGGCGCTCCTGCCTACAGGCCGGGCTTCGACGGCCCCGGCACCGCCGGTCGTCCCAGCGACGTGCCCGGCGGCTCTCCCCTCGACCGGCCCGGCTTCGACAGCCCGGGCGCCGGTGACCGTCCCGGCGACGTAGCAGGCGGCCCTTCCACCGGCAGGCCCGGTGGCGGTGCGCCTTCGGACGCAGCCGGCGGACCCGGACCGCGGCGGTTCGGTTCGCCCGACCCGGGCAGCGACCCGGGGGACGGCGGCGTTCCGGGCATCGTGCCCGGCCGTGACGTGGCGGGCCGCGGCGGGGACGTGCGCGGGCCCGGGAATCACGGTGACGCGGGCGCGGCCGGTTCGCCCGGCGCGGCGGCGCACGGTGGGCCGGGTGCGCCCGGCGCCCGGCCGGCGAACCCGCGCGTCCTTCCGCCGCCCGGCACCCCGGACGCCTCCGCGCGCGGGGTGGAGGCGCCGGAACCGCCTTCGCCCAGCGGCGC
>NZ_BAGK01000235.1 GCF_000308795.1 Nocardia thailandica NBRC 100428
CCACCGGCCCGCCAGCAGCTGCAGCAGATAGCCGGCCACGTTGGCGGTCATCGCCCCGGCCGTGACCCACGTCAGATCGGCGACAACGGGAAGACGACGATCTTCGGCCACACTCGTCATCGTCGCACTTCACCCGACCCTGAACATAACCGACACCGCACGGTTTCACATTCTGGCCCCTGCGACCGGGGTTGCGGCGGGAAACGGCCGAACCGGTACGACGTAGAGTGCCCGACGTGTCCGGTCACCCCAGCGCGCCCTCGTCCGATCCGGGGACCGGCGTCCCCGGCGCAGACCCGGCTCCGGCGCGTCCGGCCCGGTCACGACAGCTGCGGGTGCCCGCCTACTGCGCGCTGCTCGCCGCGCTCGTCCTCGGCCCGCTGCTCGGTCCGGGATACCTGCTGCTGCGCGACGCGGTCAGCACGCCGCGCTCCTACCTGACCGACACCGCCCTCGGCCTCGGCGCGGCCGCGCCCCGCGCGGTTCCCCAGGACGCCGCGCTGGCCGTGCTCTCACCGATCGTCGACGGCGGCGTCCTGGTCAAGGCCGTGCTGTTCGTCGCGCTGTGGGCGGCCGGGTTCGGTGCGGCGGTGCTGGCGAAGCACGTCCTGGCCGCAGGCGTCCCCGCCCAGCTGGTGGCGGCGACGGTCGCCGTCTGGAACCCGTACGTCGCCGAGCGGCTCCTCCAGGGTCATTGGAGCCTGCTCGCGGGGTACGCCGCGCTGCCGTGGACGGTGGTCGCGGCCGACCGGCTCCGGCGCGCGCGTCCCGGGCCCGGCCGCTCCGGGACGTTCCCGGCCTGGGCGGCGCTCGCGGCCTGCTTCGCGGCGGCCGGGCTCACGCCGACCGGTGCCCTGCTGGCCGGGCTGACCGGCTTCGCGCTGGTCGGGCTGCGCCGGCTGCCGCTCGCGGCCGCGCTGTGGCTCGCGGCCTCGGCGCCGTGGCTGGCCGCGACCCTGGCGACCGGCTCGGGGGCCGAGCCCTCCGACCCGGCGGGGGTCGCCGCGTTCGCGGCGCGGGCCGAACCGTGGCTGGGCACGCTGGGCAGCCTGGCCGGGCTCGGGGGGATCTGGAACGGCGAGGCGGTGCCCGCGAGCCGGACGACGGGACTGGCGTTCGTGGCGACGCTGCTCCTGCTCGCGATCGTCGCGGTCGGGGCGGGCCGGGTCGGGCGGGCGGGCCGGACCGGCCGGACCCTGCTCGTCCTGGCGGCCGCGTCGATCGTGTTGCCCGCCCTCGGCGCCACCCCGTGGGGGCTGGCGGCGGGCGAATGGCTGGTCGTCCACGTGCCGGGCGCGGGCCTGCTGCGGGACACCCAGAAGTACGTCGCCCTCGCGGTGCCCGCCTACGCCCTCTGCGCGGCCGCCGCGTGCGCGCGCCTCGCCGCACTCCGCCCGGCGAGGGGTCCGCGCGCCGAAACCGCGGGCGGCCCGGCCCCCGATCGCCCCGATCGCCCCGATCGCCCCGAGGGTCCGGCGACCGGCGTGGCGGCCACCGCGCTGATCCTGTTGCTCGTGCTCCCGCTGGCCGACCTCGCGTGGGGCGTCGCGGGCGCGCTGCGGCCGGTGCACTACCCGGCGGGCTGGGCGCAGGTGGTCGAGCGGATCGACGGGCCCGGCGACGTGGCGGTCCTGCCCGGCGGCATGTTCCGGCGATTCCCGTACAGCGGCGACGCGCCCGTCCTCGACCCGGCGCCGCGCATCCTGCCCGCCGACGTGCTGCAGACCGGCGAGCTGCCGGTGCACGGTCGCACGGTGGCCGGGGAGGCGGGCCGGGCGGGGCTGGTCGAGGCGCTGCTGCTGCGCGGCGGCACCGCGGGGGAACTGGCGGACCTCGGCGTCGGCTGGGTGCTGGTCGAACGGACCACGCCCGGCCCTCTCGGCGCCTCGCGGGACACCCTCGCCGGGCTCGTGCCGGTCTACGCCGACCGTGACCTCGCGCTCTACGCCGTCCCGGACCCGCGACCCGCCGACCCCGCGACCGCGACCCAGCGCGCGATCGCCGTCGCCGCGCACGGCCTGTGGGCCCTGCTGCTGGTCGGCGGTCTGCTCGGCGCGGCGGCCGGCGCCCGGCGCCGCGAGTCCGTGCCGGCGGGCAAGCGGGGTTCGCCGTGACGCGTCCCGGACCGGGACGCGTCAGTCCCGCGCCTGCGCGGCGACCAGGCCGCTCACGAACCGGCCCGCCGCGGCCGCCTCGAGCACCTCGTAGACCCCGGACCCGGTCTGCTCCCAGGAGAACTCCCGGGCCCGCGAGCGCGCCTTGTCACCCATGACGCCGCGCGACTCGCTGTCGGCCAGCAGGGTCCGCACCGCCGCGCCGAGTCCGTCGACGTCGTCGACCAGCAGGCCGGTCACCCCGTCGACGATGGAGTCGGTGAGCCCGCGCGAGCTGCGGTAGCCGACGGTGGGCACGCCGTGCTGGGCGGCCTCGATGACGGCCAGGCCCCAGCCCTCCTTGCGCGAGGGCATGACGTGTACCCAGGCCTGGGCCAGCAGTTCGTGCTTGCGCCGTTCGTCCACGTGCCCGTGGAAGGTGACCGCGTCGGCGATGCCGAGGCGGTCGGCGAACTCGCGCAGGTTCTCCGCCCACCAGCCGTCACCGATGACGTCGAGGCGCACCTCGGGCACGTCGTCGCGCAGGGCGGCGACGGCGGTCAGCGCGTCCTCGATCTGCTTGTGCGGGACGAGGCGGGACAGTACGGCGATCCGCGGGTGCGGGCTGCGGGTGGCCGCGTCGCTGCCCTCGATGCCGTCCGGGACCGGTTCGGCCCCGTTGCGGACCACCGCGATGCGTTCCCGCCCGACCCCGAGCAGGGCCAGTTCCTCGGCCGAGGGCAGCGAGACGGTCAGGTACTGGTTGTCGCGGTGCACGCGCGGCGACAGCCGCGACTCGATCCACCAGCCGATCCGGCCGACCAGCCTGCCCGCGACGGGCCACTGCTCGCGGTGCCCGTGGTGGACGAGCACCACCGAGGGGACGCCGGTGACCGCGGCGAAGAACGGGATGCCGTTCTGCGTGTCGATCACGACGTCGGGGCGGACGCCGCGCAGGGGGCCGAGGCCGAACCGGCCGGCGACCAGGGCGGCGAGGGCGCGCGGGTACACGGTGAAGCGGCCGCCGCCCCGGCTGATGTCGATGCCGTCGACGTGTTCGCGCCGCGCCGCACCGGGGTACCCCGCGGTCCGCAGGGTGACCTTCACGCCGCGGGCGGCCAGCTGCGCGCCCACCTGCTCCAGGTAACGCTCGCTACCGCCGCCCTGCGGGTGCCCCGTATCGCGCCAGCAGAGCAGGAGGACTTCGCGCACGTCGACGGCTCTTTTCGGTCAGCGGATCAGAAATGGTCGGGGTCCACCCTAACGGCTGCCCGTCCGAGTTCCGGGCGGCTCCCATAAACTCCCCCGGTGCCTACGCCGACCTCCCGCACCGCGCCACGGTTCGCCCGCCGCGCCACGCTGCGCCGGTCTGTGCGCCTGCTGACCAGCTTCCGGTTCGAGCAGAGCGACCCCGGACGCTTCTACGGCGGCATCGCCACCGACACCGCGGAGCTGATCGGCGACTTCCATCGCGACGCCACCGGCACCGACCTCGACGGCACCGTGGTGCTGGACGTGGGCGGCGGTCCCGGCTACTTCGCCGACGAGTTCGGCGCCCGCGGCGCCCGGTACGTCTCGGTCGAACCGGACCCGTCGGAGATGCATGCCGCGGGTTTGCGGGTGTCGGGCTCGGTGCGTGGGTCGGGCATGGCGCTGCCGTTCCGCGACGACGCCTTCGACGTGTGTTTCTCCTCCAATGTCGGGGAGCACGTGCCCGAGCCCTGGGTGATGGCCGAGGAGATGGTCCGCGTGACCCGGCCCGGCGGTCTCGTCGTGTACTCCTACACGGTGTGGCACGGACCGTTCGGCGGTCACGAGACGGGGCTGTGGCACTACTTCGGTGGTGAGTACGCCGCCCGCCGGTACCGGCGCAAGCACGGCCGGGAACCCAAGAACAGGTTCGGCCGATCGCTTTTCGCCGTCCGGGCCGCCGACGGAATACGCTGGGCGGCAACTACTTCGGCGGATGTCCTCGCGGTCTTTCCTCGTTATCACCCGCGCTGGGCATGGTGGCTGGTCCGCATTCCCGGCCTGCGCGAGCTACTGGTGAGCAATCTGGTGATCGTGGCGCGCGTGCCCGATCAGGCCAGCCAGCTCATCCGGCGCACCCGGGGGGCGGGCTCGGCCATGGAGCGCGTCCACGGCGATTCCTGAATCGCCAGCCCGACGGTCTCCAGCGTGGTCAGCCCCACCTGGTCCGCCAGTAATCCCACCGCGGCGACCGCCTCAGCTGCCTGGATGGCCGCTGTAGCCTGCTCGATCGTCAGCGTGCGGCCGGGGAGGAAGGACACCACCCATCCGCCGCTGCCCACACTCTTAGCTTGATGGTCGGTCTGGTCGCTGGTCATCAACGATCGGCCGATCACTTGCACCGCCATGACTCGGTCTCCCCAATACGCGGTTACGGTTTCATGAATCGAGCGAGCTGATCAGTAGCTAAAGCATCCCCTTTTCACCACGAGAACGCAATAGTGCGTTTACCCGAAAAGCGAACCGACAGGTTGGAATTCGCCCTGTTCACAGTAGTGCGGGGCGATCGAACTAGAACATGTTGCAGACAATCCGGCTCCAAAACTGTAACGTGTTCTCATGCACTACGACAGTCTGTTCATCGGCGGCAAGTGGACAACTCCGGCCGGTAGCGAGCGCATTCCGGTGGTCTCACCGGCCACCGAGGAGACCGTCGGCAGCGTGCCAGCGGTAACCGATGCCGACGTCGACGCCGCGGTCGCGGCCGCGCGGTCGGCGTTCGACAACGGGCCGTGGCCCTCGACGCCGCCACTGGAACGAGCCGAGGTCCTCACCCGGCTCGCGCGGCTGATCGAGGCGCGTTCGCCGGAGTTGCTCGCCGCGCTCACCGCGGAGATGGGCGCGACCTCGTTAGCCGCCTTGACACTCAACCAGCTTCCGGCCGTCGCGACCCTCGACGCCACCGCCGGACTGGCGAAGACCTTCCCCTGGAACGAAACCCGGGTCGGTCCGTTCGGCACCGCGCGCGTGTCCCGCGAACCCAAGGGCGTCGTCGCCGCGATCACCGCCTGGAACGTGCCGCTGTTCCTCGCGGCCAACAAGCTGGCCTCGGCCCTGCTCGCCGGCTGCACCGTCGTGCTGAAACCCTCTCCCCTGACACCGATCACGGCCAACATCCTCGCCGACCTGTGCACCGAGGCGGGGCTGCCCGAGGGCGTGCTGTCGGTGCTGCCCGCCGGTCCCGCCGAATCGGAGTACCTGGCAGGACATCCCGGCGTCGACAAGGTGACCTTCACCGGAAGCACCGCCGTCGGCAGGCGTTTGGGCGCGCTGGCCGGAGAGAAGCTGCGCGCGGTCTCCCTCGAACTGGGCGGCAAGTCCGCGGCCATCGTGCTGGCCGACGCCGACCTCGCGACCGCCATTCCGGTCCTTGCCTTCTCGGGCCTGATGAACAGCGGCCAGGGCTGCGTCGCCCAGACCCGGATCCTCGCACCGCGCAGCCGCTACGACGAGATCGTCGACGCGCTGGTCGCCCACGTGTCGACCATGAAGACCGGCGACCCGACCGATCCCTCGGTGCAGCTCGGCCCGCTGATCAGCGAGGCGCAGCGCGACCGGGTCGAAAGCTACATCGCCAAGGGCAAGGCCGAGGGCGCCCGGCTGGTGCTCGGCGGCGGCAGGCCCGAGGGGCTGGACAAGGGCTGGTTCGTCGAGCCGACCATCTTCGCCGACGTCGACAACAGCAGCACCATCGCCCAGGAGGAGATCTTCGGTCCGGTGCTGTCGGTGATCCCCTACGACACCGAGGACGAGGCCGTGGCGATCGCCAACGACTCGGTCTACGGCCTGGCCGGTTCGGTCTGGACGACCGACATCGAGCACGGCGCCGAGATCGCGGCCCGCGTGCGGACCGGCACCCTGGCGATCAACTGGTACGCCTTCGACCCGACCGCCCCGTTCGGCGGCTACAAGGACTCCGGCCTCGGCCGGGAGAACGGCCCGGAGGGCCTCGACGCCTTCTGCGAGCAGAAGTCCGTCCTCATGCCCATGGGCTGGACCGGCTAGTTCTCCGGCATCTGCACGCGCAGCACCGGCTGCGCGTGCACGTCGCCCCGGGCGGGCATGTCGATCACGTCGACGAGCCAGCCCGGGGGTAGCGCGCGCTGCAGGCGCCCGGCCACCCGCTGCAACGGCGTGCTCGCGGAGTCGGCGGAGTCGGTCTCGAAAGCGGTCACCAGATCTGTCATGCGCCTACCACCTCTCGGGCGTTCGATCTCATCGGCTACCCCGGTGTGGACGGAGTACCACGAGTCGATGGGAACTAGCGGTCGAGTAGTGCGTCAAAGCGTTGTGCGACGGGCGATGAAGCGTGGGGGTGGCCCTCTCAGGGAAATATAAGGCAACTCCGCCCGTGGCGGGGAAACGACCCACGGACGATCGGATGACGATCAGCGGCGCCGCGCGCGCCGGTAGGCGCCCGGTGGCAGCCCGGTGGCCGCGCGCAGGTGGTCGCGCAGGGCGGTGACGCTGCCGAAGCCGGACCGTTCCGCGACGGCGCTGACCGGCAGTTCGGTGGTCTCGAGCAGTTCCCTGGCCAGGCCGAGCCGCTGCGCGTCGAGCCAGCGGCGCGGCGTGGTGCCGACCTGGGCGGCGAAGCGGCGCACGAACGTGCGTTCACTCATGAGCGCGTGCGCGGCGAGCGCGGCCACGTCGGTGGCCGCGCGCGGCTCGGCCACCGCCCAGGCCAGGGTCGCCGCCAGCCCGCCGCGCGGGTCGGCGCCTCCCATGGCGTGCGGGATGTACTGGGCCTGACCGCCTTCGCGGTGCGGCGGCACCACGTTCCAGCGGGCCAGCTCCGCGGCCGGGCCCGCCCCGAGTTCGCGGCGGACCAGGTGCAGGCACACGTCCATCCCCGCCGACAGGCCCGCGGAGGTCAGGATGTCGCCGTCGTCGACGTAGAGCGCGGCGGGGTCGAGTTTCACCGCCGGATACAACGCCGCGAACTCGTCGCAGTAGCCCCAGTGGGTGGTGGCCGGTCGCCCGTCGAGCAGCCCGGCCTGGGCGAGGACGAAGGCGCCGA
>NZ_BAGK01000234.1 GCF_000308795.1 Nocardia thailandica NBRC 100428
GCCGACCGTCGCCGCCAAGGGTCTGGCCATGAAGTCCGGCTTCAAGCGGCCGGCCCCAAGGCACCCGGCGCCACGGCCCCGGCCACCACCGAGGCGGCCCCGGCCACCGACGCGGCTTCGGCGGCTAGTCCGACTCCGGCCACCGAGGCGGCTCCGGCCGAACCGGCCGAGGCCGAGACCCCCGCCGAGGCGGAGACGGCCACGGAGGCCGCGGTCGACGCTCCGGCCGAGGCGAACGGAACAGCGTCCAACGGCACCGAGTCCAACGGCACCGCGGTCGCCCCGCCGACCGCCAGGCCCGGCGGCCTCGGCTTCAAGGCGGGCGCGAAGGCGCCCGGCCGCAAGAGCTGACCCGCGGCCGGTCCTGAACGAACAGTGCGGCGTGGATCCCCCCGGATCCACGCCGCACTGCTGTCTGCCCGCGGCCCGATCAGCAGGGATTCGATTCCCCGCACTTCCCCACCGACAGCACCGCCTCGCCCGCGCCGATCGGGACCCCGACGCGAGTGTCCGGCCGACGTCCCTTCCCGGTCGCGTCCGTCGACCGCGAGAAGAACACCCCCGCGGCCTGCATGGTGTCCTGCGCGTCCTGCAGATTCATGCAGGCCACCGCGGGCATGACCGCCGCAGCGGCCGACGCCCACCGCAGGTCGCGTGCGGCGCGCTGTCGTGTAGCGCGCGCCGAATCGCTGCCCTCGATAACGCATCGGGACACCGCGACCCGACGGCGCACCGCCGGCCGCCTGCGGCACGCTCGGGCCGGTCGCCGGCAACGGCGACGCGCTCGGTCCGGTCGTCGTGGCGGGCACGACCACCGGCACCGGCTCGTCGCGGTCGCAACCGGCGCCGAGGAGGTCACCGGCGTCGTGGACGATCGTGTCGCGCGCGCCGAATCGCTGCCCCCGGTAGCGCATCCGGCCACCGCGAGCATGGCCGGGACGGCCGACGCCGGATAGGTCCTGTGCCGCGTGCTGTGCCCCGGTAACGACGACTTCCGCCGCCCGGTCAGCAATCCTGCAGGGCCGCCTTGACGTATCCGACCGACTGGTAGACGTAGTCGTAGGCCCAGCGCCACGCCGCGAGGTCCGGCTCGGGGTCGACGAACAGCAGTTCGCCGGGCCAGCACCGGCCGAGGATGTAGCGGGCGCGGGAGATGTGCGGGGTGAAGGTGACGACGATGACCCGCTGCCAGCCGCCCGCGCGCGCGAGTCGCGCCAGCTCGCGGCCTTCGCCGAGGGTGGTGCGCGGCGCCGGATCGAAGCAGTGGACGTCGAAGCTGTAGCCGCCGTGGCAGATCCGGTTGATCATCGGCGAGTGCTCGTAGGGATTCGAGACGAGGACGCGGGGCGCGTATCCCTCGGCAGCGAGCCGGAGGCCGAGTTGTTCGCGCCCGTCGTGGGCGCCGCCGAGGATCAGGACGGCGTCGGCGCGCTGCGGCGGGTCGACCCGCGGGCGCACGTAGACGGGCCACAGCGCCGCCGTCACCGCGAGGACGACGGCGGCCGCGAGCCCCGCGACGACCACGCTGCGCCTGCTCATACCCGCAGCCTATCCGCCCACGTCAGCGGGCCTCGACTCCCGCGATACCGCCGCACATGAACGCATCGTCGCAGGTAGAAACGTTTTCGCCGGGTCCGCGTCGCCACCTGTACATCTACTGTTGCGCGCGCCCTCGCCTGCCTGACGCGGCGTAGCCACGCTCGGCACCTACCAACAGGAGTATGCGATGCACAGTCTTCGGAACGGGGTACCTGGGCGCCACGCACGCGGCGTGCATGGCGGAGCTGGGACATGACGTGCTCGGGGTGGACGTCGACCCGGGCAAGGTGGCCAAACTGGCCGACGGGGTGGTCCCCTTCTACGAGCCGGGCCTGGACGAGGTGCTGCAACGCAACCTCGCCGCGGGCCGACTACGTTTCACGACCGACTACGAAATGGCCGCCGACCACGGCGACCTGCACTTCCTCGGTGTCGGCACGCCCCAGAAGAAGGGCGAGTACGGCGCCGACCTGAAATACGTCAACGCCGTGGTCGACACGCTGGCCCCGATGCTGGAGCGGCCCGCCACGATCGTCGGCAAGTCGACGGTGCCGGTCGGCACGGCGGCGGCGCTGGGCGAACGCGCTCGGGCGAAAGCGGGGGTCGAGGTCGAGGTCGCCTGGAATCCGGAGTTCCTGCGCGAGGGTTTCGCCGTCCAGGACACCCTGCGCCCGGACCGTCTGGTCCTGGGCGTCGACCGCGGGCGCGAGGCCGCCGAGCGGGTCGAGCGGCAGATCCGCGAGCTGTACGCCGATCTGCTCGCCGCGGAAATTCCTTTCCTGAGCACGGATCTGGCCACCGCGGAATTGGTGAAAGTTTCGGCGAACGCCTTTCTCGCGACAAAGATTTCGTTCATCAACGCGGTATCGGAAGTTTGTGAGGCGACCGGCGCCGACGTGACGGTGCTGGCCGACGCGCTGGGATACGACGCGCGTATCGGTCGCCGTTTCCTCAATGCGGGCCTGGGTTTCGGCGGCGGCTGCCTGCCCAAGGACATTCGCGCGTTCATGGCGCGTTCGGGGGAACTCGGCGCCGATCATGCGGTCGCATTCCTGCGCGAGGTCGACAACATCAACATGCGCCGCCGGACCAAAGTCGTCGACATGGCGGCGCGCGCGTGCGGCGGTTCGTTGCTCGGCGCGAATGTCGCGGTCCTCGGCGCGGCCTTCAAGCCGGAATCCGACGACGTGCGTGATTCGCCCGCCCTGAACGTCGCCGGGATGATCCAGCTGCACGGCGCGGTGGTGACCGTCTACGACCCGAAAGCCGTGGAGAATTCGCGCCGGGTGTTCCCGACCCTGAACTACGCCACGTCGGTCGCCGAGGCGTGCGATCGCGCCGATGTGGTACTGGTTCTGACCGAATGGCGCGAATTCACGACTTTGACTCCCGCCGACTTGAATCCGGTGGTACGTTCCCGTTCGATCATCGACGGCCGAAACTGCCTCGACCGCACTGCCTGGCGCGATGCGGGCTGGGTGTACGCCGGACTCGGTACCCCGTAGAGTGGCCGCGTAAGCGGGTGACGGGATGGTCTGACGATGAATTCGGTAACGGGAGTTTCGGTGGGTGCCGGTTCGGTGCGCCTGGCGCGCCCTGCGCCGGGTGGCATGCTCCCGTTCGCTTTCGACGTGCACTCGCTACCGATGCCCGAACACCAGGTGGACGAGGCCGCGGCCGAAGCGGTCGCCGGCGCGCTGATCTCCGCCGAGCCGTCGGCCACCGCCATCACCTTCCGGAGCGAACCGCAGGCCAGGGCGGTGCGATCCGCGCTCGCCCGGCGCCAGCTCACCAACTATCAGCTGATCCCGGAGGCGGTCGCCGCGCTGCATTTCGCGCACGCCACGTGCGATCTGCGCGAGGTGACGACGCTCGCGGTCTACGACCTCGGCAGTTCCGGGCTGACGGTGAGCGTGGTCAACGCCCGCACCGGCGACATCCGGCACACCGAGCGCAGCAGCGACATCAGCGGCGACTACCTCGATTCCCTCATCCGCGAACAGCAGATCGCCTCGGGCCGGATCGCCCATCCGGCCGACCCCGCCGGCCTGGCCGCCCTGGACGCGCAGTGCCGGGCCGCCAAGGAACAGCTGTCGACGAGCAACGCGGTCGCGCTGCCCAGCGAGCAGGGCCTCGTGCTGCTGACCCGGGAGAACTTCGAATCGCTGATGATGCTGGCGATCGAGTCCTCGGCGCGGCTGGCCAGGGACGCGATCATCCGCGCCCAGTACCCCGTGCAGGCGATCCTGGTGATCGGCGGCGGCGCCCGCATCCCGCTGGTCGCCGGGGTGCTGGAGCGGACGATCGGGGTGCCGGTCATCGTGCCCGAGGAGCCGGAGACCGTTCTGGCGCGCGGCGCGGCCCTGCTGGCCACCCCGGCGGTGGCGGCGCCCGCCCCCGTGCAGACCGCGGCGCCGGCGCCGCAGGGCGCGGCGTACGGCGAGGACGACATCACCCCCGCCTGGCTGACCGCCCCCGCGCGCCGCAGCCGCAATCCCCTGGACGCGTTGACGTCCCGCAGCGGCCATTCCCGCCGCGAGCTGAATGTCGCGGCCCTGACGGTGACCTCGCTCGTCGTGGTCGCCGCGATCGGTCTCGGCCTCGGTTACGGCCCGCAGGTCCTCGAGCGCGGCTCGCAGAGCCCGGAGGACGCCCAGGCGGTGCCCGCGTCGACCACGCCGCGGCAGAGCGGCGTCACCCCCAACACGACCACCGCCCCGACGCCGAGCGAGCTGCAGCACGAGACCGCCGCCGCCCCGCCGTCCTACGCGCCCCAGCAGACGACCGAGGCGCCGGTGACCACGCCGGGCCCGAACACCTTCACGGTGCCGGGCCTGCCGCCCATCGTCATGCCGACGCTGCCGCCGATCGTCGTGCCGGGGTTCCCGCAGTAGCGGTGCTCAGTGCCGGGCGTGCCGCGCCCGGCGCGGCGCCTCCACCTGGGGCTTGCTGCCGAAGGGCCGCGCGAGCAACACCGCGATGGCGGTCGTCAGCGGCACCGAGAGGGCGAGGGCGATACCGCCGACCGCGGAGCGGGCGATCTCGATCGCCACGGCGTCGCCGGTGAGCACGTCGCGCATGGACCGTCCCGCCACGCTGAACAGCAGCAGCAGCGGCAGCGCGCCACCGGCGTAGGCGAGCACCAGCGTGTAGACCGTGCTGGCGATGTGGTCGCGCCCGACGCGCATCGTCGCCGCGAAGACCTCGCGGCGGGAGGCGCCTTCGTCGAGCGCGGCGAGTTCGAAGGCGGCCGACGCCTGGGTGATGGTGACGTCGTTGAGCACACCGAGCGAGCCGATGATGAAGCCGGCCAGCAGCAGGCCGGTGATGCTGACGTGCTGCAGGTAGGTGGCGACGTTGGTGTTCTGCTCCTCCGACAGCCCGGTCAGGTGGGTGACCTCGAGCGCCAGCCAGGACAGCACGGCCGCGAGCACCATCGAGGCCAGCGTGCCGAGCAGCGCCGAGCTGGTCCGCAGGTTGACCCCGTGCGCGAGGTAGAGCACCGCGTAGAGGATGAGCGAGCCGGCCACCAGCGCCACGGGGACGGCGGGTTTCCCGTCCAGCAGCGCGGGCAGCAGGAACACCACCACGACGGCGAAGGCGAAGCCGAGGCCGAGCAGCGCGCGGATGCCGCGCCAGCGCGCGACGAGGGCGATGACGACCACGAAGGCGATCACGATCAGTGTCAGGGGGAGCCCGCGCGCGTAGTCCTCGAAGGAGTAGAGGGTGGCGCCGGAGGGATCCTGCTGGCGGATGACGCGGATCTTGTCGCCCGCGGCGAGGTCGGGCTGGCCGGGGCCTGGGGCGATCTCGAACAGCGTGTAGCTGCCCTCGTTCGGCCCGGAGTCGATGGAGATGATGCTGCGCTGGCAGGTGTAGGCGTTGGCGCGGGGCGGGACCGGCTTGTCGGGGAAGACCTTTCCGATCGACGGGCTGCCGCACGCGCCGACGTCCTGCTGCACGACGGTGCCCGCCTCGGTCTGGACGGCGCCGCCGCCCGCGTTCTGCATGGGCAGGGGGATGTCGACGTGCTGCTTGCTCGGCCACAGCACGACGGTGGCGATCAGCACGATCACCCCGATGACGGCCAGGAGCCCGACGACCACCCGGGCCGCGGTGTCACCGATGGCGATGGGCCCGGAGTGGTCGTGATGGTGGTGATGATGATCGCTCACGGTCCCCGAGCTTAAGGGATTTCATTTTCAACACCGCACCGTGGAAACAAAACTCCCCGCGTCCGGGTTGGCTACCGGACGCGGGGAGTCGACGTAGAGGGGGCGGCGGAGAGCAGGGGGATGTCTCCGCCGCCCGCAGGCAGGCGCCCAGGGGGGTAGGCGCGCGTACCTGAGGCCTCCAGTTGTCCAGGGGGGGTAGACAACCGGGCCGGGCGCCCGAAGCGCCGGGTCCTACTGTACACAAACCTCACGGTTTTGCACTAGTAGGTCGATAAAAAACCCAAAATTCCGAACTCAAGGTCTGTTTTCCCAGGTTCTGGCCTGTTGACCGACCGGTGAGTAACCCCGACACCTCACGTCGTGGTGCATCGTAGGGTGAGTCTGCCGCACAGAGCGCGAAGGCCCCGGAGCGGGGGTCCGCTCCGGGGCCTCAGGCGGCCGGGATCACTGCCGATAGCCGGCCAGGAAATTGCCGAAGCGCTCGATCGCCACCGCCAGGTCCCGCGCCCACGGCAGCGTCACGATGCGCAGATGGTCGTGGTTCGGCCAGTTGAAGCCGGTGCCCTGGACCATGAGGATCTTCTCCTGCAGCAGCAGGTCGAGCACCAGCTTGGCGTCGTCGTGGATCTCGTGCACGTTCGGGTCGAGCCGGGGGAAGGCGTACAGCGCGCCGCGCGGCTTCACACACGACACCCCCGGGATCATGTTCAGCCGCTCCCAGGCCACGTCGCGCTGCTCGAGCAGGCGCCCGCCCGGCAGGATGAGATCCTCGATGCTCTGATGCCCGCCGAGGGCGACCTGGATCGCGTGCTGCGCGGGCACGTTCGGGCACAGCCGCGACGACGCAAGCAGATCGATGCCCTCCAGGAAACCGCGCGCGTGCTCCTTGGGCCCGGTGATCGCCAGCCAGCCCGAGCGGTAGCCGGCCACCCGGTACGCCTTGGACAGGCCGTTGAAGGTCAGGCACAGCAGGTCGGGCGCCAGCGACGCCAGCGAGATGTGCTTGGCGTCGTCGTAGAGGATCTTGTCGTAGATCTCGTCGGCCAGCAGCAGCAGATTGTGCTTGCGCGCCAGGTCGACGAGCTGCTGGAGCACCTCGGTGGAGTACACCGCGCCCGTCGGGTTGTTCGGGTTGATCACCAGCAGCGCCTTGGTGCGGTCGGTGATCTTGGCCTCGATGTCGGCGATGTCGGGCTGCCAGCCGTTGGCCTCGTCGCACAGGTAGTGCACGGGGGTACCGCCCGCCAGGCTGGTCATCGCCGTCCACAGCGGGTAGTCCGGCGCCGGGATCAGCACCTCGTCGCCGTTGTTCAGCAGCGCCTGCATGGTGATGGTGATCAGCTCAGAGACCCCGTTGCCCAGGTAGACGTCGTCGACGTCGAGCTCGGGAAAGCCGGGGACCAGCTCGTAGCGGGTCACGATGGCCCGGCGCGCGGGCAGGATGCCCTTGGACTCGGAGTAGCCCTGCGCGTACGGCAGCGCGGCGATGATGTCGCGCATGATCACATCGGGGGCCTCGAAACCGAACGGCGCCGGGTTGCCGATGTTGAGCTTCAGGATCCGGTGCCCCTCGGCCTCCAGCCGCGCGGCGTGCGCGTGCACCGGTCCACGAATCTCGTAGACCACGTTCTGCAGCTTCGTGGACTGCTCCAGCACGCGCGGCGGGACATAGGGATGTTGAGGCACAGTTGACATTGTGCCGCGCCCGGCGCACCCGGTGTTCGCGGACCCGGGAAACGGCAGGTCAGACGGGTTGCTCAGCGCCCTGGCGGGATGCCGGCGGCCGCGGTCGACCCGCAGAACTCCTCGATCCGCTCGTCGAGCTGCCTCGCCTCCAGCGCGTCGCGATAGCGGGGCGTGGAGATGCGCCTGCGCACCCCGGTCAGCCGTTCGCCGAGCTGGGCGATCCGCCGGTCCTCGGGCAGGTGCAGGACCGGGCTCAGCGCGGCGGTCGCGCCGTCCAGGCTGCCGTTGATGAGGTGGGCGGCGGCGTTGTCGACCCGGGCCAGCGACTCCGCGCCGTAGGAACGCTGCCGCGCCGGGCCCGCCGAGTACAGCTCGATGGCCGTCCCAGTGGCCTCCAGCGCGGCGTCGGCCCGCCCGAGGTGGATGTAGGTGGCGCCCGCGTAGTACTGGGCCTTGGCCGGGCCGAAGCCGAAGACGCCGCCGACCTCGTCGTGGAGTCCGCAGCGGCTCTCGGATTCCCGGGCCGCCGCCGCGGCGAGCAGGCAGCGATCGGTCTCGTCGGTGCTGCCGAGCTGCGACCAGATCCGCGCCTCGATGTTGTGCAGGCGCACCCGCGCGGTGGCGCTGTCGGCGAATTCCTGCCCGCTGCGCGCCAATTGGATGGCGTTGCGCGGCCGATCGGACCAGTATTCGATCAGGGCGTGCATGCCGCGGGTCCAGGCCCGCAACCCGTTGTGCCCGCACAGCTCCGCGTACGCCCACGCGGCCCTGATCTGCTCGCCCGCGGCGTCGAGATAACCGAGATCGGTGCTGGCGTTGGCCAGCAGGCCGGACAGGGTGCCCGCGAGCAGGTAGAGGTGCGAGGTGTCGACCGGCTTCTGATGCCCTTCCAGCAGCCGGTACACCCGGCGCCGCACGCGCAGCATCTCCACCATCATCGGCGCGGGCGCGGCGTGCACGTAGTCGTTCGCGATACGCCGGACATCCGCGTCGAGCTGGGCCAGCGTCGTGGCCCCCACATTCGTGCTCTCCGCTCCCGCCGCGTGCTCACTGGCCTCGTGCGCAGCCGCCATGATCAGATCCCTCTCCGAGACAACCCCCAGCGCAGTACCTTTCATCGCACCGGAGTCCACGAGCGCCAGCAGGTCGTCGTCGCTGCCCGCGGCCCGGCGGCGCGACGCGGCCGGCGGCGGCGCGAGCAGCGTGGCGAAACGGGCACGGACGACGTCGTCGGAACGCGCCAGCGAGGTGTCGAGCGCGGCCTGGTTCACCGGGCGCGGGCGCACCCGTGACCCGCCGGCCTCCCATTTCGACACCAACCGTTCGTGAACTCCGAGATGAGCCGCGAACTCGCGGATGCTCATCCGTTTGGCATCGCGAAGGGCACGGGCCTCTCTGCCTGTCCACTCCCCGACCACAGCGCAACCTTTCCGCAGACCAACGAATTCCAGAGTACGAGCGTTTCGGTGAGCCACACCACATCTGGAACACACACGCCGCCGAGATTCCGGCGCGTCACCGCGTTCTCCCGGCGTGTCGTTCGGTGTCAAAGGCAGTGAAAGGGCGGCGGAAGGAATACGTTTGGCGATTCCCCTCGGCGCGCGCACGCGCGACCCTGGACAGGTGGAAGCCAGAACCGTGGACGAGTGGGTCGACTGCTACCGAAGCGAATTCGGGCTACCGGTGCGCGAACGCGGCGGTTTCGTGATGCTGCCGATCACCGGCAGCCTGTGTGTCGTGCACCTGCCGACGGCGCGCGCCGAGCGCGTGCACACCGTGTTGAGCGAGCGGGGATCGGCGGGCCCGATGCTCGCCCGCCAGATCCGCTGGAGCCTGCTCGCGCACCCCGACTCCCGCCCCGGTGAGCGGCTCGCCGCGGAACTGACCCGGCTCGACATCGCGGTTCCCGCGGTGGGCAGCGCGGTCATGCTGCCGACGAGCCTGGGCCGGTGGAGCCGGGAGGGCTGCCACTGGGTGCGCCCGCCCAGCCGCGACGACGTCCTGCCGGAGCTCTCGCTGGTCCTCGACGCGGCGCTCGCGGTCGGTCAGCGGGTGGCCGCGGCGGCGACCCATTCGGGCGGCAGGGGGAAGTTGAGGTGGGACCGCGACGGGGTCGGCCCGCGCTGACCCTGATACTTCGAGCCCGCCGCGGCGCTGCCGTAGGGGTGTTCGGACGGGCTGGTCAGCCGGAACAGGCACAGCTGCCCGATCTTCATCCCCGGCCACAGCGTGATGGGCAGGTTGGCCACGTTGGACAGCTCGAGGGTGATGTGGCCGCTGAACCCGGGATCGATGAACCCGGCGGTGGAGTGGGTGAGGAGCCCGAGCCTGCCCAGGCTGGACTTGCCCTCGAGCCTGCCCGCGAGGTCGTCGGGCAGCGAGCACACCTCGAGGGTGGAGCCGAGCACGAACTCCCCGGGGTGCAGCACGAAGGGTTCGCCGGGGGCGGGCTCGACCAGGCTGGTGAGCTCGTCCTGCTGTTGGGCGGGGTCGATGTGGGTGTAGCGGGTGTTGTCGAAGACCCGGAACAACCCGTCCAGCCGCACATCGATGCTGGACGGCTGGACCAGCGAGTCCAGCATCGGCTCGACGCCGAGCCGTCCGGCGGCGATCTCCGCCCGGATGTCACGATCGGAAAGCAGCATGGGGTGAGTCTATGATAGTGTCGCGATCGCACCTGCCGGTGTGGTGTAGTGGCAACACGCTACCTTCCCAAGGTCGAATTGCGGGTTCGATTCCCGTCACCGGCTCCACGAAAAGCCTCCGTACGCGGGGGCTTTTCTCGTGTGTCGGCTTGCGCGCCGGCCCGTGTGGCCGTCTACTCGAGTCATGGTGGCCCGGGTGTTCGCTCTGCTGTGCGTCCTGCTCACCCTGGCGGCCTGTACCGGGTCACGCGAACGGACCGCGCACACCGACGACCGCGCCGAGCCGGTGACGCCGGGTACCACCGCCACGCAGACCCTCGACTTCGACGGCGCCGCACGCACTTTCCGCCTGCACCTGCCCGCCCGCTCGGCGGGCGACCTGCCGCTGGTGCTGATGCTGCACGGCGGCGCCGGGTCGGGCGAGCAGGCCGAGCTCGCCTACGGCTGGAACGCGCAGGCCGACCGCTCCGGGTTCGCGGTCGCCTACCCGGACGGCGTCGGCCGCGCCTGGAACGCCGGCGGGGGCTGCTGCGGATCCGCGGCCGCCGACCAGGTCGACGACGTCGGCTTCCTCAGCGCGCTGGTGCGCGAGCTGATCGACACCTGGCACATCGACCCGCGCCGGGTGTACGCGGCGGGCATGAGCAACGGCGGCATGATGGCCTACGCGCTGGCCTGCCGGACCGACCTGTTCGCCGCCATCGGGGCGGTCTCGGCGACCTCACTCGACGCGTGCGAGGCACCGAAACCGGTGTCGGTGATGCATATTCACGGTGGCGCGGACCGGCTGGTCCGGCTCGACGGGGAACGCGGCACGGGCATCGCCCGGATCGACGGGCCGCCGGTCGAGGAGGTCGCCGCGTTCTGGCGCGCCGTCGACGACTGCGGGCCCGCGTCCACGCGCACCGAGGGCCGGGTGAGCACGACGACGGCGGCCTGCGCGGCGGGCCGCGCGGTCACGACTGTCGTGAAAGACGGTGCGGGCCACCAGTGGCCGCACACCGACCCGAACGCCACGGCGCTGCTGTGGCAGTTCTTCGCCGCCCACCCGGGCTGACGGCCTCAGCCCGCGAAGAGCGTGCGGAACTTGCTGCCGTGGAAGACCAGCGGGTCCAGATCGTCCCGTGCCGCCAGCCGGTGCACGCGCAGGATCACCACGCGGTGATCGCCCGCGGGTACCTGGCTCTCGACGACGCCTTCGATCCAGGCCGTCGCGCCCTGGATGAACACCGCCTCGCCGGTCCCGCGATGCACGTCGGTCTCCCGGAAGCGGTCTCCGTTGCGACCGCCGAGGGCCTTGGCCGCGGCCTGCTGGTCGGTGCCGAGCAGGCTGAGGCCGAGATGCCCGGCCTGTTCGAGCCGCGGCCAGGTCGTCGAGCTGTTCTGCACGCAGAACGAGACCAGCGGCGGGTCGAGGGAGACCGGGACGAAGGTGGCCACCGCCAATCCGTGCGGCACACCGTCGATCTCGGCGCAGACCGCGACCACCCCGCTGGGGAAGTTCGCGAACGCGCGGCGCAGGCCGGCGCCGTCGGCGGGAAAGTCCAGCAGTTCGTGCATGATTCGGCGCCTCCGCCCGTCGTACTCGTCGGCAGCTCCTGGGGAGCCGCTCTCCAGTTCAGCACCGGCGGGCACGGACGGACAGGGTTGGAATCCGCGGGATTCCTACCCGGCGTGGCTCACTTGGCCAGGTCCACGCACTGGGTGGCGATCTTGGACTGCGAGGCGGTCGCCTTGGCCGCGTCCTCCTTGTCCAGCTGCTGGGCGGGGTCGCCCGGCTTGCTGCTGGCCACCATCACCTTCAGACCCGACTGCGACATCCCGGAGTCGATGAACACCTTGGCCGCGCAGTCGGCCAGCTTCGGGTTGCCCAGGCCCTTGTCCTGCAGCGCCTTCGACAGCTGAGCCTGAGTGACCGCGGGCTCGGCCGGTTCGTCGCTACCGCACGCCGACAACACCGGCAGCGCGAGCAGCGCCGCGGCGACCAGACAGATCCGCACCAGTTGTTCCTCTCGATCGGCCCACCGCCTCGGTGGGCAGCGGGCTCGATCATGCCGCACCGGGGGCGCCGGTGTCCGGGAGACCGCCCACCCCCGAACTGACTCCTGAGTAAGATACGGCCATGGGAGACCACATCACACTGCGTTTCGATAGCGATCGGGCCTATGTCACCCTCGATCGCCCCGACAAACACAACGGGCTGACCCTGGAGATGCTGCGGGACCTGGTCGCGGCCGCCCGCGCGATCGACACGCGCGACGGCGTCCGCGCGGTCATCCTGTCGGGCAACGGGCCCAGCTTCTCCAGCGGCCTGGACATCGCCGCGGCCACCCGCAACCCGCTGGCGATCGTGCGCGAGTTCCTCCCACGGCCGTGGCGGGGCACCAACACCTTCCAGGAGGCCTGCTGGGCCTGGCGCAGGTTGCCGGTGCCCGTGATCGCCGCCGTGCACGGCCGCTGCTACGGCGGCGGGCTGCAACTCGCCCTCGGCGCCGACTTCCGCTTCGCCACCCCGGGCGCCGAGTTCTCGGTGATGGAGGCCGTGCACGGCCTGATCCCGGATATGACAGGGCCGCAGACACTGTCGCAGCTGATCGGCCTCGATCAGGCCATGCTGCTGACGATGACCGCGGAGCCGATCGACGCCGCGCACGCGGCCCGCATCGGCCTGGTCACCGCCGTCGCGGACGACCCCCTCGCGGCGGCCGCCGACCTCGCCGAGCGCATCGCGGCGCGCCCGGCCGCGACCGTCACCGCCGCCAAGCGGCTGCTGGGCGGCTCCTGGGACCGCGGCCCGCGCCGCACCTTCGCCGCCGAGCGCGCCACGCAGGTTCCGCTACTGATCCGCAAAGCCTTGTCGCCGAACACGAAAGATCCGGAATGACATACCCGTAAATGAGAAAGCGTCACATTTCACACTCATAGCCTGCTAGCATCTCTGCGATTCGCCAGCCAGCCGTGGTGTGGCCCACGACATAGACCGATTCGTCGGAGGTCCCCGCGGCGCGACCCGGAGGCTCGAGAAGACTGTGAGGAAAACCGGTTCGATCCTGCTGTCCGCGCTCGCGGGGGCCACGGCCGTGGTTCTGATCGGCGCGTCGCCCGCCCTGGCGAACCCCAACGCGATCAACCCGATCCCGGTGCTCAACGGCACGACCGGCCTGCCGACGCTGACCGGCCGTACCCAAGCGGTGTTCCAGGTGACGGGCATGGCCAGCCCGAACAACACCCAGAACTACAACGTGCTCGGCACCGACCTCGGCATCATGTGGGACAACGGGCACGGCGAGATGCTCACGGCCTTCGGCGACACCGCGGGCATCGGCTTCCCCAACCTGCTCGCGGGCAGCACCTGGGCCTGGCGGTCGAACATCCTGGTGCGCAGCCGCACCCAGGACCCCTCGCGCGGCATCTTCTTCGACAGCGTCGTCCGCGACGTCGTCGGCCAGGCCCGCGATCTCATCCCCAGCCCCAAGATCCCGTTCCTGGAGATCAGCCGCATCCCCACCGCGGGCATCTCCGCCAACGGCAAGCAGTACCTGTCCCTCATGTCGGTCAAGACCTGGGACGCGCCCGGCGAATGGACCACCAACTCCTCCGGACTCGCGGTGTCCACCGACAACGGGGAGAACTGGGGCGAACTGGCGGGCACCCGGCGCCCGGACGAGGGCGGCAACCACAACTTCCAGATGAACGCCTTCGCCAAGAGCGGCGGCTACGTCTACGAGTACGGCACCCCGGCGGGCCGCGACAACAACGCCTTCCTCGCCCGCGTCCACGAGGGCGAGATCGAGAACCTGGCCGCCTACGAGTACTGGGACGGCGGCGCCTGGACCCCCGACGTGAACAAGGCGGCGCCCGTCATGGACCACGTCGCCGAACTGTCGGTGATGTACAACGACTACCTCGGCCAGTTCATCTCGCTGACCACCGACCCGCACAACTCGGTCGTGCTCCGCCGCGCGTCGTCGCCGGAGGGCCCCTGGAGCGCGCCGGAGGTCCTGATCGACGCCCGGGAGCTGCCCACCGCCTACGCGCCGTCGATCTTCCCGTACCAGACCGGCCGCGACCTCTACTTCATGACGACCATCCACAGCCAGTACAACGTCGTCCTGATGAAGACCACGCTCTAACCGGTCCCCTCGTAGCGCGCGGCCAGCGCGACCGCCCGCCCGCGCAGCGCCGCGCGCAGGGACGGCGGGGCCAGCACCTCGGCGTCGGTCGCGAGCTGCCACAGCGCCCATTCGGCGTGGCGGGCGTCCTGGAAGGTGACCTCGAGCCGGAGCAGCCCGCCCGCCTCGGGTTCCTCGGCATGGACGGCAAGGGCGGTGCGCGCCAGCTCGTCGCGCCTGCCCGGTGTCGTCCGGACGAGCGCGGTGACCCGGTCGCCGCCGTGGCGGAACCGGGTGCCGCGGTCGCGCCAGGCGCGGTCGAGGTCCACCCGGTCCGCCCGTCGCGCCGGTTCGGGCAGTTGCTCGGCGGCCAGCACCCGGGAGAGCCGATAGGTGCGATCCTCACCGTCGCGCGCGGCCAGCAGATAGGTCTGGTTCCTGGCGACCACGACGCCGACCGGATCGACCGTGCGCCACCGCGGTTCCTGATCGACCGGGGCGTAGCGGATCCGCAGGCGGGTCCCGGCGAACACCGCGCGCCGGACCTCGGCCAGGATCGGGCCTGGCACGTCCTCCTCGGCCAGCCTGCGCGACAGCAGATCGGTCTCCGGTTCGATGAGCAGCCGCTCGGCCACCTCGGCCGCGGTGTCGCGATAGCCGGCGGGCAGCGCGTCGACCACCTTCAGCATCGCCGACGCGAGCGCCGATCCGAGCCCGAACGCCTGGGCGCCGCGGCGCGCGCCCGCGACGAGCAGGGCCAGCGCCTCGTCGTGATTGAGCCCGGTGAGCTCGGTGCGGAAGCCGGGCAGCAGCGCGAATCCGCCGTGCCTGCCCCGTTCGGCGTAGACCGGGACGCCCGCGGTGGACAGCGCCTCGATGTCGCGCAGCACCGTGCGGGTGGAGACCTCGAGTTCGTCGGCCAGTTCGGCGGCGGTCAGCCTGCCGCGCTGACGCAGCAGCAGCACCAGGGAGACCAGCCGGTCGGCGCGCATGCGGACACCCTAGCGAAATACACGACACAGGTTGTCGTGAATGGTTGGCAGGCTGCCGCAGGTCCGCATTTCGACGAACGAATGGAGCTGACGTGGCAGCGGAACGCACGACGATCAACCCGGTGACCTGGTCCGAGAAACTCGGGTTCGACCAGGGCGTCCTCGTCTCGGGACACCGCCGGACCCTCTACTGCTCCGGCCAGACCGCGATGGGCGCCGAGGGCGAACCCCGGCACGAGGGCGACATGGCCGCCCAGCTGGCCCTGAGCATCGACAACCTGGAAGCCGTCCTGGCCGGGGCGGACATGACCCTGGCGAACCTGGTCCGGCTCGACGTCCACACCACCGACGTCGAACTCCTCTTCGCGCACTACGGCGTGCTGGCAGGCCGCCTGGGCGCGGCGCGGGTGGCGCCCGCCACCACGATGCTCGGCGTCACCCGGCTCGCCGTCCCCGGTCAGCTGGTCGAACTGACGGGCACCGCGGTCGCCTGACACCCGCGCGGGCGGTGCGCCCCCGGGGCCTAGACTCGCCCCCATGGACGCCTCGGATTGGGACGAACGCTACGCCCGCACCGAATTGGTCTGGGGCGCACCGCCGAACAGCACGGTCGTCGAGCACATCCACGGGCTGGACCGCCGGATCACCCTGCGCCCCGACGAACCCGGCGGCGCCGTCCCCGAGCTCCCCCGCGCGCTCGACCTGGCCTGCGGCGAGGGCAGGCACGCCCTGTGGCTGGCCACCCACGGCTGGCAGGTCACCGCGGTCGACTTCTCCCAGGTGGGCATCGACAAGGGCCGCACGGTGGCGGCGCGCCTGTCCCGCTCGGTGCGCTCCCGCATCGACTGGCGCTGCGCCGACATCACCGACCTGGACGCGGCCGGCGTCGCTGGCCCGTTCGAGCTGATCCTGGTGGTGTTCGTCCATCTGCCCGCGCCGGCCCGCCGCGCGCTGCTGCGCGAGGTGACCGCCCGGCTCGCCCCCGGCGGAACGCTGCTGGTCCTCGGCCACGACCGGCGCAACATCGCCGACGGCTACGGCGGACCCCAGGACCCGGAGATCCTGTTCACCCCGGAGGACGTGCGCGCCGAACTCGGCGAGACCCGCGAGGACATCGTCGTCACCGTCGCCGACACCGTCCTCCGCCCGACCGAGGGCAACGACGCGATCGACGCGCTCGTGGTCGCCCGGCGCGCCGAACCCGTCGACTGATCAGTCGCGCCAGCGCTCGAACCACGGGCCGACGGTCGCGGCCATCTGCTCGAATCCGGTACGGAACGAGTGCGGCTGCCGGGGGATGACCAGCAGTTCGGCCGCGTCGGCGGCGTCGGGCACCCCGAACGGGTCGCTGCCGCCGTTGATCACCACGACGGGGATGTCGCCGGTCGCCAGCAACTCCTCGCGGCGGCTCTTCTCCGGCTTGCCCGGCGGATGCAGCGGGAACGACAGCGCCACGACGCCGCGCGCCCCGGCCTCGACCGCCGTCCGGCAGGCCACCCGGGCACCGTTGCTGCGGCCACCCTGCACCAGCGGCGTGTCCGGGTAGCGCCGCTGCAACGCCGCGACGATCTCGAGCCACGCCGCGTCCTGCGCGGGCGCCGATCCCGGCGCCCGCCTGCCCGCGACCCGGTAGGGCTGGGTCACCCGCGCCGCCACGCCGCCGTGCTCGATGGCCGAATCACAGACGGCGGCAATGTCTTTCGTGTCACAACCGCCGCCGGCGCCGTGCGTCATCAGCAGCAGGAACGCGGGCCGCGCCGGCCCGTCGAGTGCCACTTCCGCAGGCCCGGCACCGGTGTCGATCCGCATACCTCACCGTAGCCCCGCGCGCACGGCAGGCAACATCACGGCGATCGCGCGTGTTCCGCGCGTCACATTGCGCACGTCCCCTTTTGCAGAAGCACTACTGGCCGGTAATATGTTCCATAAGTTACCCGCGAGTAGCATGCGGAAAACCGGCAGCTACCCGGTGAACGTTCACACGGGCGGGAACGGCGCACACCGACCCGCACCAGAACTCAACGGAGAGTGAGTACTCACATGGGCCACTACAAGGCAAACGTCCGCGACCTCGAGTTCAACCTGTTCGAGGTGCTCGGCATCGGCAAGCTCCTGGACGAGGGCGCCTACGGCGACCTGGACACCGACACCGTCAAGGAGATGCTGAACGAGGTCCGCCGCCTGGCCGAGGGCCCGCTGGCCGAGTCGTTCGCCGACGCCGACCGCAACCCGCCGGTCTTCGACCCGAACACTCACACCGTCACCCTGCCGGAGTCGTTCAAGAAGTCCTACAAGGCCCTGGAAGAGGGCGAGTGGGCCAAGGTTCCGGTCCGCGAGGAGCTCGGCGGCCTCGCCGCCCCGTCCGTCGTCGGCTGGGCCCTGGGCGAGATGGTGCTCGGCGCCAACCCGCCCATCCAGATGTACGCCGCGGGTGCCGGCTTCGCGCAGGTGTTCTACAACAACGGCACCGACGAGCAGAAGAAGTGGGCCGCCAAGATCGCCGACCGCAACTGGGGCGCCACCATGGTGCTGACCGAGCCCGACGCGGGCTCCGACGTCGGCGCCGGTCGCACCAAGGCGATCAAGCAGGAGGACGGCTCCTGGCACATCGAGGGCGTGAAGCGCTTCATCACCTCGGCCGACTCCGACGACCTGTTCGAGAACATCATGCACCTGGTGCTGGCGCGCCCCGAGGGCGCGGGCCCGGGCACCAAGGGCCTGTCGCTGTTCTACGTCCCGAAGTGGCACTTCGACTTCGAGACCGACACCCTCGGTGAGCGCAACGGCGTGTTCGTCACCAACGTCGAGCACAAGATGGGCATCAAGGCCTCGGCCACCTGTGAGGTCACCTTCGGCGGCCACGGCGTGCCCGCCAAGGGCTGGCTGGTCGGCGAGGTCCACAACGGCATCGCGCAGATGTTCGACGTGATCGAGAACGCCCGCATGATGGTCGGCACCAAGGCCATCGCCACCCTGTCGACCGGTTACCTGAACGCGCTGGAGTACGCCAAGACCCGCGTCCAGGGCGCCGACCTGACCCAGATGACCGACAAGACCGCGCCGCGCGTCACCATCACCCACCACCCGGACGTGCGCCGCTCGCTGGCCACCCAGAAGGCGTACGCCGAGGGCCTGCGCGCCATCTACCTCTACACCGCCGCCCACCAGAACGAGGACATCGCCAACCTCGTCTCGGGCGCCGACAAGGACGTAGCCTTCCGGGTCAACGACCTGCTGCTGCCGATCGTCAAGGGTGTGGGCTCCGAGCGCGCCTACCAGTACCTGACCGACTCGCTGCAGACCTTCGGTGGCTCCGGCTTCCTGCAGGACTACCCGATCGAGCAGTACATCCGCGACGCCAAGATCGACTCGCTCTACGAGGGCACCACCGCCATCCAGGCGCAGGACTTCTTCTTCCGCAAGATCGCCCGCGACCGCGGCGTGGCCCTGGCCCACGTGGCAGGCCAGATCCAGAAGTTCATCGACTCCGACTCCGCCAACGAGCGCCTCAAGGGCGAGCGCAAGCTGCTCGCCACCGCGCTCGAGGACGTCCAGACCATGGCCGCCACCCTGACCGGCCACCTGATGGGCGCCCAGGAGCAGCCGACCGAGCTGTACAAGGTCGGCCTCGGCTCGGTCCGCTTCCTGCTGGCCGTCGGCGACCTGTTCATCGGCTGGCAGCTGCTGCACCAGGCCGAGATCGCCCTCGCCGCCCTCGACAACGGCGCCACCGGCAACGACGTGGCGTTCTACACCGGCAAGGTCGGCGTCGCCCAGTTCTTCGCCCGCAACATCCTCCCCGAGCTGACCGCCACCCGCGCGGTGCTGGCCAACCTGGACAACGACATCATGGAGCTGGACGAAGCCGCGTTCTGATCCGTGATCGGGTAGACAGTAGACAACTGACGGAAGGCCCCGGAGTCATCGACTCCGGGGCCTTCCGCTGTCGGGCTTCGGCCCGCGATACAGCTTGTAGACTTGACCGGCGGAATCCAGTCCGCCCAGAGCGTCCGGGAGGAGGGTGTCATGACCATCGAACCCATCACCCCCGCATGGATGCACCGGCAGATCAGCGCCGCGGAATACGACTCCTGGACCGAGGAGCAATGTGCAGGTGTCGAGATCGTCGACGGAATGGTGGTCGTGAGTCCCAGCGCGACCAAACGCCACAATCGCCTCGCCCGTATCCTGGCGAATGCCCTGGACAGCGCGGCAGGGCCGGACTGGAACGCCGACACCGACTTCGACGTCCGCCTCCAGGACGTCCCGCTCACCAACCGACGCCCCGACGTCGTCGTCTACCGCGCGGACACCATCGACATCGCCCCCACCCGGCCCGAACACGTCCTGCTGGTCGTGGAGGTCGTGTCGCCCGGATCGGAAACGACGGACCGGGTCGTCAAGGTCGACCAGTACGCCAAGGCAGGCATCGCGTTCTACTGGCGGGTCGAACAGGCCCCGACCGGCGTCCCCCTGACCTACACCTACGTCCTGGATCCTGCGACGAGGGCCTACCGCGACGGCGAGGTGTTCACGGGCAACATCAACACCACAGCCCCATTCCCCCTCGACATCGATTTGACCTTCTAGCACCGGACGGTCGCCGTGATGTCAGCGCCGCGTCGCCGGCGGGTCGACCACTCCGGGCCAGGACGCGCGCCGATCGCGGTTCAGCGCGGGCTCTTCAGGCAGAGGGTGTAGCTGTCGGTCGTGTAGACGAGTTCGGTCTCGGGATAGCGGGAGCACAGGAGTTCCGCCGTGCTGGAATTTCCGTGCGTGCCCGCGACTTTCGCGATGACCTTGCCCTGCGCCGCGGGGTCCGAGCAGGAGACCTTCTCCACGTCGGGCGAGCTGTCGTCGGTGCGGCTGCCGTGGCGGTTGACCACGCAGTCACCGATCTCGGCGCTGCTCGGCGACCGCTTCCCGGACTCGGCGCCCGAGACGATCACGAGCGGGACGAGGATCAGCGGGATCAGCAGACCGAGCATGCCCGCCCGGCGGAACAGCGGCTTGCCCGGGTCGAGGGGCATCCGCGGGCTGCCGGGGATGGGTGCGGGCAGGTTCTTGATGCGCTGCGCCGGAGCGATGTTCAGCAGCATGGTGATCGGATTGGCGATCGCGGAGACGATGCCCCACCAACCCAGGATCGCGCTTTCGGCGGTCATCCGCCGATAGGTCGCCATACCGCAGTCACGGCAGAACGGCCCCTGTTGTTTCACGAATTGCATCATGATCAGGAAACCGCGGTGACTGCGAATGGTCGCGGGCGCGGCGGGCGTCGACCCGCAGAAAACGCAGTAGATTCCGTTGGCCGTGCCGAGCGCGGCCGGAACCGCGCCGAATCCCTGTGGTGCCGACATGGCACTCCCCCCAAAAAGATGATCGTTCGACCCGCGCCGAATGCATGCGGGCCAGGGGGGACAGTAGAGCGTCGCGGCCGGTGGGGCAAACCGGCCGGCGGGTCAGTGGCCGGACGAGCCGTAGGCGAGAATGCTGAGCACCGGTCCCAGGCTGCCTGCCGAACCGGTGCCGGTGAGCAGACCCAGCACGGCGAGCAGGTTGTCGACCGATGTCATCAAGAGCCCCTTTGTCATTCGCGACGAGTGCGGCAACGCTTCCGATTGACAACACTAGTCCGTGGACGGGGCGGATGGGTCCGCCAGGTGCCGCGCGATGCCTCCGCGCGGCCCGGCGCCGACCGCGATCAGAGGCTGGTCAGCAGGTTCGACGAGCCGCCGAAAAGGCCGAAGAGCAGGGTGCCGAGGTCGACGAGGCCTTCGGCGGAACCGGTGTCGGCGATGGCGTTGGCGGCGATGGTCACAGAGTTCTCCTTGCGGTGGACCACGTGATCGTGCGTGCGCACGGTGGTGTCGGGGTTTGTGGTGCCTCCTCCCCGGAACACCGCACCGCCGGATCCTGGACCGGCGGCGACACCGTTTCTATCACGGAACAATTACATCCGCTCACCGGCGGATGAACCGTACGCGAACTCGGCGCGAATTCGGATCACCGGCCCGAGACGGCGAAGGGCCGCACGCTCCCTCTCACACGTGCGGCCCCTCACCGGTACCGATCAGCGCAGGGTGGCCGTCAGATGCGGGTAACCCTTCTTCGGGTGCAGGATCGACAGATCCCAGCCGCCGTCGACCTTGTCGGCGTACATGTTCACCGACGAGGGCAGGAAGATCGGCTTGCCGAAACGGACCGTGTAGGTGGTCTTCTCGGGGACGCGGCCCTCGATGGTGCTGAGGATGTTGGCCGCGGACCACATGCCGTGCGCGATGGTCTTGGGGAAGCCCATCGCCTTGGCGCCGATCCCGGAGACGTGGATCGGGTTGTGGTCGCCCGACGCGGCGGCGTACCGGTTGATCATCTTCTGATCGACGCGGGTGACCCGCAGCGGCGGCGGGGGCACCTCCTCCGGCTTCGGCTCCGGCTTGGGGCCGCCCGACAGCGACGTGCGCTGCTGGTGCAGGAAGGTGGTGACCTGGCGCCACACCAGCTCCCGGCCGACGCGGATCTCGGTGATCGCGTCGACGAGCAGGCCCTTGGGGTGCTCGCGCAGGTTCTCGATGTGGGCGGTGAAGTCCAGCGGCTCGGCGAGGGAGATCTCACGGGTGCGCTCGATGACGTTCTCGAAGTGCACCGCGCCGACCGCGCTGAACGGGAAGTCCCGCGCGACGACCAGCTGCATGGACAGCGGGAAGGCCAGGATGAACGGGTAGGTCAGCGGGAGGGTGTCGCCGAACCGCAGCCCGGTGGCGTGGCAGTAGGCGGCGAGGTGATCGGGATCGACCTTGACGCCGTCGAGCTTGACCTGCCGGTCGGGCAGCGTGGACTTGCGGGCCGAGAGGCCGCCGGGCAGCGGGACCGCCCCGAGCGCGGCCTTCGCGTACAGCCCGCCGTTGCGCGGCAGCTCGGAGAGCGTGATCGTCTGGGTCATCAGGCGCCGATCAGGCTCTGGCCGCAGACGCGGACCACGTTGCCGCTCACCGCGTTCGACGCCGGGCTGGCGAAGTAGGCGATGGTCTCGGCGACGTCGACGGTCTGGCCACCCTGCAGCAGCGAGCTCATCAGGCGGCCCGCCTCGCGGGTGCCGAGCGGGATGGCCGCGGTCATGGCGGTCTCGATGAAGCCGGGGGCCACCGCGTTGATGGTGATGCCCTTCTCGGCCAGCAGCGGGGCCTCGGCGTTCACCATGCCGATGACGCCGGCCTTGGAGGCGCCGTAGTTGGTCTGGCCGCGGTTGCCCGCGATGCCGGCGATGGAGGACACGTCGATCACGCGGCCGCCCTCCTTCAGCGCGCCCTTGGCGACCAGGCCCGAGGTGATGCGTCGCGGGGCGGCCAGGTTGACGTTGATGACCGAGTCCCAGCGGCCCTCGTCCATGTTCGCCAGCAGCTTGTCGCGGGTGATGCCCGCGTTGTGGACGACGATATCGAGGGCGCCGAAGCGCTGGAGCGCGAAGTCGGCGAGGCGCTCGGCGGCGTCGACGGCGGTCACGTCGAGGGCCAGCGCGGTGGCGCCGATCTTGTTGGCGGTCTCCGACAGGGCCTCACCCGCGGCGGGGATGTCGGCGACGATCACCTTGGCGCCGTCACGGACGAAGACCTCGGCGATGGTGGCGCCGATGCCGCGGGCCGCGCCGGTGACGACGGCGATCTTGCCCTCGAGCGGCTTGTCCCAGCTGGCGGGGGCGACGGAATCGTCCTTGCCGACGCGGATGACCTGGCCGTCGACGAAGGCCGACTTGGCCGAGAGCAGGAAGCGCAGGGTGGACTCGAGGCCGGTGGCCGAGGCGCCCGCCTCCGGGTGCAGGTAGACCAGCTGGGCGGTGGAGCCGCGCAGCAGTTCCTTGGCGACCGAGCGGGTGAAGCCCTCGAGCGCGCGCTGGGCGATCTGCTCGTCGACCGAGGCGACCAGCTCGGGGGTGGTGCCGATGACGACGATGCGGCCCGACGGTGTGATGCTGCGCATAGCGGGCTGGAAGAACTCGAACAGCTGCGACAGCTCGTCGATGGACCCGATGCCGGTGGCGTCGAAGACCAGCGCGCCGTACTTGGTGCCGGACTGCAGCGCGTCGGCGAAGGTGTAGTCCGACAGCAGCGCGCGCACCGGCTCGGCCACGCGACCCTTGCCGCCGATCAGAACCGGGCCGGTCAGGGCGGGTTCGCCGGCTTTGTAGCGACGCAGGGTCTCCGGCTGGGGCAGACCCAGCTTGCTCGCCAGGAACGCGCCGGGAGCGGAGTGGATGAAGGATCCGTAGAGGTTGGGTGCGCCCTTGCTCTTGGCTGCCACTGTTCCTACCTTCTCTGTGCTCGACGAGGTATCTGTGCTCGACAAAGAACTTACTCCAGAGTAAGTTTAATGTAAACCGATACCCGAACCGACGAGACCTCTGGAGACTCGAGTGACTAGCAAAGCCCGTTCGGCGAAGCCGGCTGCCAAGGCCACCCCGGCCGGAAAGACCGCGCGCCCGGTCGCGATCGTGGGCGGTAACCGCATCCCGTTCGCTCGCTCCGACAAGGCCTACGCGCAGGCGTCCAACCAGGACATGTTCACCGCCGCGCTCGACGGTCTGGTGAGCCGGTTCGGCCTGCAGGGCGAGCGCCTCGGCATGGTCGTCGGCGGCGCGGTGCTCAAGCGGGTCGGCGAGCACGGCCTGATCCGGGAGAGCGTGCTCGGCTCGAAGCTCTCGCCCTACACCCCCGCCCACGACCTGCAGCTCGCCTGTGGCACCGGCCTGCAGTCGATCGTCACCGTCGGCGACGCGATCGCGCTCGGCCGCATCGAGTCCGGCATCGGCGGCGGCACCGACACCACCTCCGACGCCCCGATCGGCGTCAGCGAGGACATGCGGGAGTGGATGCTCAAGGCCAACCGCGCCAAGACCAACAAGGACCGCCTGAAGCTGGTCGGCCAGCTGCGGCCCTCCATGCTCGGCATCGAGATCCCGCGCAACGCCGAGCCGCGCACCGGCCTGTCGATGGGTGAGCACGCCGCCATCACCGCCAAGGAGTTCGGCATCGCCCGCGAGGCGCAGGACAAGCTGGCCTACCTGTCGCACAAGAACATGGCCGCCGCCTACGACCGCGGCTTCTTCGACGACCTGATCACCCCGTTCCTCGGCCTGACCCGCGACGACAACCTGCGTCCCGGTTCGACCGTGGAGAAGCTGGCCACCCTCAAGCCGGTCTTCGGCACCAAGCTGGGCGACGCCACCATGACCGCGGGCAACTCCACCCCGCTCACCGACGGCGCCTCGGCGGTGCTGCTGTCGAGCGAGGAGTGGGCGGCCGAGCGCAACCTGCCGGTGCTCGCGCACCTGGTCGACTCCGAGGTCGCCGCGGTGGACTACATCCACGGCCCCGACGGCCTGCTGATGGCCCCGACCTACGCGGTGCCGCGCCTGCTGGCCCGTAACGGCCTGACCCTGCAGGACTTCGACTACTACGAGATCCACGAGGCCTTCGCCTCCGTGGTGCTGGCCACCCTGGCCGCGTGGGAGTCCGACGCCTACTGCAAAGAGCGCCTCGGCCTCGACGGCGCGCTGGGTTCCATCGACCGCAGCAAGCTCAACGTCAACGGCTCGTCGCTGGCCGCGGGCCACCCGTTCGCCGCGACCGGCGGCCGCATCATCGCCTCGACCGCCAAGCAGCTCGCCGAGAACGGCGGCGGTCGCGCGCTGATCTCCATCTGCGCCGCGGGCGGCCAGGGCGTCGTCGCCATCGTGGAGCGCTAGTCCGATCCCGAGAACACCGCGGCGGCACCCGGATTCGGGTGCCGCCGCGGTCGTTTCCGCAGGGGTTGCGGCGGAACGGGATCAGTTCGCGCCGATGGCCGCGGCGAGCAGGGGCCAGGAGGTGTGCAGGTCTTCCTGCCAGTAGTGCCAGGTGTGGGTGCCCGCGGGGCGGAACTCGACCTGGGCGGGGATGCCCAGCTCGGCGAGGCGGGTGGCGAGGTTGCGGGTGCAGCCGTTGGCGGCGGCCTCGATCGTCCCGCCGAGCATGATCTGGTCGGCCAGCTTCACCGAGGACTCGCCGGGGTCGAGGGTCTCGCCCGCGCCGGGGAGGCCGGTGCCGCTGGAGAGGTAGATGGCCTTGCCGCGCAGGCGTTCCGCGTTCAGGTAGGGGTCGTTGGCCCGCCAGGCGGGGTCGCCGGGGGCGCCCCACATGTTGGCCGGGTCGGCGCCGGAGCGGGCGAAGACCACGTCGACGTAGGCGCGGCCGACCGGGTCCGAGACCGCGGCGCAGCCGCTGTAGGCGCCGACGGCGCGGTAGAGGTCGGGTGCGGCGATGGCCAGGTTCAGCACGGCCGTCGCCGACATCGACAGGCCCGCGATGGCGTTGACGCCGGAGGTACGCAGGGTGGCGTCGATGATCGGGGGCAGTTCCTCGGTGAGGAAGGTCTGCCACTTGTTGCGCCCCAGCGTGGGATCGTCGCGCTGCCAGTCGGTGTAGTAGGAGAACTTGCCCGCGGCCGGGGTGACCACGTTGACGTTCTTGTCGGCGAAGAACTGCACGATGTCGGTCTGGTTGTACCAGTTGGCGATGTCCTCGCCGCCGCCCGCGCCGTTGAGCAGGTACAGCGTCGGCCGCGGCACGCTGGTGTCGCGCGCCGTGATGACCTGCAGCGGAACCTGCCTGCCCATGGCCGCCGAGTACACGTAGAGCGTCTGCTGGCGCTGACCGGGCCGGTCGCTGCGGTCGAGGTAGGAGCCGGGGGCGGCGCTCGCGCCGGTCAGCGGGGCGGCGAGGGTCAGGGTGGCCGCGATCGCGCAGGCGAGCAGGCGCAGGGCCGGGGTGGAACCGAACACGGGGAAATCCTTGTGGAAAAAGGCCGTTCCCGCCCGGCCGGGAGGGGACCGGCCGGGCGGAGAACGGGGATCAGCTGCCGATCACGTTACGCAGGATCTGGGAGATGATGTCGGTGACCGACCCGGTCGAGCTGAGCTGACCGTCGGAGGAGCCGAGGCCGTTGTCGCCGAGGCTGCCGATCACGGTCTCGCCCGCGTTCGCGCCGCGCGCGGTGAAACAGGCGGTGAGGTTGGGGAATTCGCCGCCGACGCCGACCGTGCCCGCCACCCCGACGCCGCCGCTGGTGACCTGCTGGCCCGCCTTCACGCTGTCGGGGACGGGGTAGGTGATGGTGAGGGTCACCGGGTTGCCGGAGTTCACGAACCAGCCGGTGCTGGTCACTTTCCAGCCGCCGCCGTTGGGCGTGGCGGTGACGTCCTCGGTGACCTGGCCGCCCGCCGCGTGGTAGGCGGTGATGGTGGTCTTGGTCGGCGCGCCGAAGCCGGGCGGCGGGAAGTCGGTGATGGTGTTGACGTACGGGTTGCCGATGCCGGTGGTGCCGACGATGACCTTGTAGGTCACCGAGGTGCCGACGCCGATCTGCTCGGCGCTGGCCACCTTGTCGTAGACGTGGGTGACGCCGACGGTGCTGACGTCCTTCTTCGTGTCGTGGCTGCTCACCGAGCATCCGGTGTCGGCGACGGCGGTGCCCGCCCCGGTACCGGCCACCAGCCCGGCCGCCACGAGGGCGGTCGAGGCGAGACCCACGGCCATGCGCGAAGTGTGGAACATGTTCTCCTCCAGACCCTGGAAAACTTCCAGGGGGAAATCCTCATCGGGCGATACAGATCATCGCCATGAGTGGCAGAGGACCACTCTGCGAGCACGTTAACCAGCAGATTGGACGCATGTCCATGAGTTCGGGAAGACCGTTGTGAATCTGTGAAACATTGCCGTTTTAGACCGTATGGCTACTGTAGAACACGTACCATTTTCGACCCCCGCTCCCCCGATCGTGCCACGAAGACACCTCCGGCCTCCCGCGTTCGCGCGCGGGAGGCCGGAGAGCGTCAACACCCCTGAACGGGTTACTTCTGGGGCAGCTCGTTGTGGCCACCGAAGGCCTTGCGCATGGCCGACAGCATCTTGTCCGCGTAGACGGCCTCCCCGCGCGAGGAGAAGCGGCTGAACAGCGCGGCCGAGAGCACCGGCACCGGCACCGCGGTGTCGATGGCCGCGTCGATGGTCCAGCGGCCCTCGCCCGAGTCGGAGACCCGGCCGGAGAACGACTCCAGGTTCGGGTCCGCGTACAGGGCGCCCGCGGTGAGATCGAGCAGCCAGGAGGCGACGACCGAGCCGCGCCGCCACACCTCGGTGATCTCGGGGATGTCCAGGTCGTACTGGTAGTACTCGGGGTGCTCGAGCGGGGTCTCCTCCGCCGAGTGCTCGCTGCCGTCGTGCCCGGCGCCCAGGTTCGCGTGGTGCAGGATGTTCAGGCCCTCGGCATAGGCCGCCATGGCGCCGTACTCGATGCCGTTGTGCACCATCTTCACGAAGTGGCCCGCGCCCGCGGGGCCGCAGTGCAGGTAGCCCTGCTCCGCGGCGGACGGCTCGCCGGTGCGGCCGGGGGTGCGGGGCGCGGCGTCCACACCGGGCGCGATCGACCTCAGCAGCGGCTCGAGGTAAGCGACCTGCTCGGCCTCGCCGCCGATCATCAGGCAGTAGCCGCGCTTCAGGCCGAACACGCCGCCCGAGGTGCCGATGTCGAGGTAATGGATGCCCCGCGGCGCCAGGGCCTTCGCGCGGCGGATGTCCTCGTGATACCGGCTGTTGCCGCCGTCGATGATGATGTCGCCGGGCTCGAGCAGGTCGGCCAGCTCGTCGATGACCGCGCCCGTCGCGCCCGCCGGGATCATCACCCAGGCCACCCGCGGGGTGTCCAGCGCGGCGACGAACTCCTTCAGATCGGTGTACCCGGCGAACTTGTCACCGAGCTCGGACCGCAGTTCGTCGATGTGCGGATGATGCCGCTCGTATCCGACGGCGGTGTGCCCGTCCGCGACGATCCGGCGCACGATGTTGGCGCCCATCCGTCCGAGACCGATCATTCCCAGCTGCATCTTGCACTCCTGTAGTAGTCCGGCGGCCCTGGTGGCGAGTCTTCCACGCGCGACGGCGGCCGGCGCCGAGGCCCCGGCGATACATTCGTGATCCGGTGTGTAACGCCCGTGCGGGGCCGCCGATAAACAGATCGGCTCCGCGGAGTTGCCAGACCCCCGACCCGGCAACTCCGCGGAGCCTTCCGCTGTGCCTGGTGGGGCGCGGTGCGGGCTTCGCCACGATGCCGTACCGGCCGGTACCCACTATCGTGGGCCGCGAAACCCACAACCGAACGGAAGGACCTCCGTGCCGAGCGAGTCGACTCCCGGACACCCGGCGCAGCGACCCGGAGGCGGCGAGGTCGGACTACGCAAGCTGCTCGAAGCCAATCGCACGTTCGACGCCGAGACCACGGCCGCCCTCCCCACCCAGCCCCTCAACGCCGTCAAACCCCAGCCCTGGCCCACCGCCCCCGCGGGCGGCACCCCCACCCCGCCGCCGAAGTCCGGATTGAGTACCGCCCAGCGGGTCGGGATCGGCGTCGCGGGCGTGCTGGCGGCGGGCACCGCGCTCTACCTGGCCGACCGGATAGTCAGCGCGGGCGAGGTACCGCGCGGGGTCGTCGTCGCCGGCGTCGAGATCGGCGGCATGGACGTCGACGAGGCCGACGCCAAGCTGCACGCCGTGCTCGGCCCCCGCACCGAACAGCAACTGCCGGTCCGCATCGGCGACGTCCGCGCCACCCTGGTGCCGTCCGCCGCCGGCCTCCAGGTCGACTGGGACCGCACCTGGCAGAACGTGGGCGGCCAGCCCGCCAACCCCGTGCGCAGGCTCGTCTCGCTGTTCGGCACCCGGGAGGTGCCCGTCGCCAGCGCGATCGACGAGCCCGCCCTCCAGCAGCAGCTGGCCACCTTCGCCGGACACGACAACCCGACCGTCGAGGGCACCGTCCGGTTCGAGAACGGCAAGCCGGTCGCGGTCGCGCCCGTGCCCGGCCGGGTGCTCGACCAGTCAGGCGCGCGCACCACCCTGCTCGACCGCTGGGCATCCGGCGGCGAGATCGTGCTGCCCGTCATGCCCGCGCCGGTCGCCGTGCGCATGGACGCGGTCCAGGCCGCGCTGCGCGACATCGCCACCCCGGCGGTGTCCGGACCGGTGGTGCTCAAGGGCAAGAACAATGTCGACGCCACCCTGACCCCGGACCAGATCGCCGGCGTGCTGACCTTCGCGCCCGACGGCAACGGCGGGCTGGCGCCGCGCATCGATCCCGAGGCCGCCACCGCCCTGCTCGCGCCGCAGCTCGGGCGCTCGGAGGTCGAGGCCAAGGACGCGACGTTCACGGTGGGGACGGGCAAACCGACCGTCGTGCCCGCCGTGGTCGGCGAGAAGATCGAGTGGGCCAAGACCCTCGAATCGCTGCCCGCCGCGCTCACCAAGCCGCGCGACCGGGCCGCCGAGGTGGCCTATCAGCGGGTCGAGCCCAAGCTCACCACCGAGGCGGCCAACGGGCTCGGCGTCAACGAGGTGATCGGCCAGTTCACCACCGGCGGGTTCAGCGGACCGTCCGGTGTGAACATCCGCACCGTGGCGGCCAAGGTCGACGGCGCGGTGGTCAAACCCGGAGACACGTTCTCGCTCAACGAGTTCACCGGGCCACGCGGCGTCGCCGAGGGCTACGTCGAGTCCGGGATCATCGACAAGGGCAGGCCGAGCAAGGCGGTCGGCGGCGGCATCAGCCAGTTCGCGACCACCCTCTACAACGCCGCCTACTTCGCCGGCATGGAGGACGCCGGGCACACCGAGCACAGCTACTACATCTCGCGCTACCCCGCGGCGCGCGAGGCGACGGTGTTCGACGGCGCGATCGATCTGAAGTTCACCAACACCGCCGCCACCGGTGTCTACATCCAGGCCATCGCCACCGGATCCGACATCACCGTGCGGCTGTGGGGCACCAAGACCGTCGACGTGGAGTCGATCACCGGCGAGAAGTCCAAGCCGACCGAACCCACCGAGGTGAAACTGCCCAAGGGCAACGACTGCATCGCCTCCGAGGGCGCGCCGGGATTCACGATCTCCGACACCCGGGTGATCACCGATCACAAGACGGGCGCGCAGATCTCGCGGACGACCCGCACCGTGAAGTACGACCCGATCCCCATCGTGACCTGCGAGTGAGCCTCAGCAGCCGCAGTCGCAGCTGCAGCAGTCGCACCCGTCGCCGCAGTCGCCGCAGCCCGAGCAGCAGTCGCAGCCCTCGCAGCAGCTGTCGCAGTCGCAGTTCTTGATCCAGGCGTCCTTCTGCTCGCCGCTGCACGGGCTGGTGTGGTCGACGCAGCACGCGACGCCCGTGCAGTAGACGCCGAGGATGAGTCCGGTCGCCTTCAGCGGGCCGGGCCTGCGCGGCGGCCGGTGCTGCGGCGGGGTCGGGAACTGGTAGGGCGTATGCGCCTGCGGTGCCTCGGCTTTCGTCCGGCAGGCGTGGCGGACCGCGAGCCCGAGCCCGCGCGCGAGCCGGTGCAGCAGGCCAGCCAGCGGATCGAGCAGGGCCCAGCGCACCGCCGGGACGCGATCGATCCCGGCCTCGGCGGCGGCGGCGCGGATCCGGGATTCGCTCTCGCGCATCAGGTCGTAGGCGCGGGGCATCCCGGTGCCGGTCGCGGCCAGCGGATTGAAGCGGCCGCGCGCGGTGTCGCGCTCGAAGTCCTCGATGGCGTCGGCGAGGTGGGCGATCCGGCCGACCTCGCGGCCGATGACGGTCAGGTGCGTGATGTTCTCGGGCCTGCCCGCGAGCCGGGCGGTGTGACCGAACAGGGCGCCGGTGCAGGTGCGGGTCGGGCCGGTCAGCTCGTCGAGGGTGATCGGGTCCGTCGCGTCGCCGTGCGCCGCGCGCGCCTCGAGCTCGTGCTGGGTGGCGATGGCGGCCAGCAGCGGGTCGACGTCCAGGTCGAGCGCGGCGGCCTCGGCGCGTGCCCGGGCGGCCCAGCGATCCGACACGCCGCGCAGGGGGCGCCGCGCCAGCCGGTTCGTGTCGCCGTCGTCGATGTGGTCGCGAATCTTGGCCGCGCCCAGCAGCAGTGACGCGGTGGCGGCCAGGCGCACGCCCGGCGAGTCGGCGGTGGCGACCTGCGCCCGGCGCAGGCCACGCAGCGCGCACGGGGCCGCGGTGCCGCGCGCTCCGGCGCCGAGCTGGGCCTCGGTGAGGATGCTCAGGACGACGGCGTCGGTATTGGTCGCGGCGCGGGCGAACTGGCCGTGGCCGTCACGCAGGCCGAGGCAGAGCCCGCACATGTGCGCCTGCCACCGGCCGGGATCGATACCGTACTTCTCCGCACTGTGCGCGCACGGCCTGAGCACACCGAACACCGCGATCCCCGATCTTCCACCTCGCCACTACGCCGAGCACTCTGGCAGCCACGGGCCCGATGAGCAACCGGGCCGGGGTCACTCGCCCTTCTTGCGGCCCGCGAGGCCGCGCCAGGCCAGGTTGTCGAGCAGGTCCACCGCGGCGCCGACGTCGATCCGGCCGCCCGCCACCCGGTCGGCGATGGCCTCGCCCGCGCCGATCATGGCGGCGGCGACGACCTCGAAGTCGGTGCCGGGCTCGGCGTGCTTGGCGCTGGATTCGAGCAGCTTGGCCGTCAGCTCGATGACCCGCTCGCGGGCGTTGTCGATCTCGCTCGCGAAGGCTTGCTGACCGATTGCCTGCCGGTACAGGACCTGCCACGACTGCCGGTTGCTGTCGACGAAGGACAGGAAGCTCTCCAGGGCGGTGCGCACCTGCTCGTGCGGGGTCAGCTGGGGATTGCCCGCCGGGGCGATGGCCTCGATGAAACGCATGCCCTCGCGCTGGATGCAGGCGCGGAAGAGTTCGTCCTTGGAGCCGTAGTACAGGTACAGCATGGGTTTGGAGATCTTGGCCTCGGCCGCGATGGCGTCCATCGAGGTGTCGTGGAAACCCTTGCGTGCGAAGACCTCCACCGCGGCGTCGAGCATCTGTTGCTCGCGCACCGCACGGGGAAGTCGCTTGGTTCCGCCCGCCATCCACTATCTCCTACTTGACCTGGTATCCCCTATCTTACTGCAAGGTAAGTTCACGGGAGCTGATTTGCCGCCGAGTCGCCGCGGGGCCGCTCAGCAGGGTAGCGACACGCCCTTGTACCGCGCCATTCGCAGTACCGAAGCGTCGACCCGGTCGGCGGGCAACCGGCCCGCGGCCACGGCCTGTTCGAGCCGGTCGAGCACCGTGCTCACCGCGTTCGTCGAGATCCACAGGGCGTTGTCCGCGCCGGCGACCAGCGCCGCCTCGACGGCGGCATCGATGGAGAGACGGCTGGTGATTGCGGCCATGCCGCTCAGGTCGTCGGTGAAGATCGGGCCCTGGAACGGGGCCGCGCCGTAGCCGGTGCCCTCGCGCAGCAGCGACATCACCGCCGGGCTGATGCTGGCAGGCACGTCGGGCGCGGTCAGCCCGGGGACATCGAGGTGGCCGACCATCACGGCGGCGCCCGAGCCGATCAGGTTGCGGTAGGGCACCAGATCCGATTCCTGCAGCTCCGACAGCGGCGGGGTGCGCACCGCGCCGGTGTGCGAATCGCCCGAACCCGAACCGTGGCCGGGGAAGTGCTTCATGACTGCGCCGAGGCCCGCCTGCTGCGACGCCCGGATGTAGGCGTCGGCGTAGGTGGTGACGACCTGCGGGTCGTCGCTGTAGGAGCGGTCGCCGATGACGCTGTCGTCGGGTTGGGCGCTCACGTCGACGTCGGGCGCGAAGTCGACGGTGACACCCAGGTCGACCAGGGCCTTCGAGCGGGTCAGGGTGTTCTGGAAGTGCTGCTCGGGCGTCTGGGTCCGGGCGATGACGCGCGCCGAGGGCGACGCGCCGATCTTGGCCTTGGCCCGCGAGACCCGGCCGCCCTCCTCGTCGATCGTCACCATGAGTGGCACCTTGGCCAGCGCCTTGACCGGGGCGAGCGCCTCGGACGAGAGCAGCGAGGGATCGGTCCAGCTACCGATGAAGATGCCGCCGACCTGTTCGGAGCCGACCACGTTCGTCGCGTCGGCGGCGCCGGTGACGCCGACGGTCAGCAGCTGGGCCAGCTTCTGCCGCTGGGTCAGGCCGGCCAGATACGCCTGCCCGCAGGGCTGTTGCGCCGTCGTCGCGTCCGTCGGTCCGCCGGTCGGCGCGGCCTGCCCGGTACCGGGGGACGCGCTGGTCGCCGAGGTCCCCGGCGACTCGGTGGACGAACCGCCCGAGCAGGCGGTGGCGACGGCGGCGAGGACGGCGAGGACGACCACGGACGTTTTCCGCATGCCGACCACCGTAGCCCGCCCGGGGCCCCCGACACGTCCCGGTTCACCGATTACCGACCGGAAACCGGGGGTAACCTGGGGAGGTAGCCGCGCAAATGCACGCAGCCCCGCCCCGGGAGGCCCCCATGGCATGCGACCGGATGCTCATCGCCTACGACGGATCCGACAACGCCAAGCGCGCGATCGAATACGCGGGCCGGTTCCTGTCCGCCCAGCGCGCGATCCTGCTCACCGCCTGGGAGCCGATGGTCCGCCAGGCCGCGCGGATCTCCGGGCTCTCCGGTGTCATGCAACCGGATTGGCTGCCCGACGAAGAGGTCGAGGACATCGCCTACACCGAGGCCCGCGCCGTCAACGCCGAGGGCGTGCGGCTGGCGAAACTGGCGGGCATCGACGCCGAGCCGCGCACGGCCGAGTGCACAACGACCATCTGGAACGCGATCGTCGACGTCGCCGACGAACTCGAGGTCGACCTGATCGTCGCGGGCACCCGCGGCGCCACCGGACTGAAAGCCTTGCTGCACAGCAGCGTTGCCGAGGCGGTGCTCAAGCACGCGCACCGGCCGGTCTTCCTGGTCCCACCGGGCAAGTAGTGCCGTCGGTCTCACCCCGGCCGGGCCGTGCGGGCGCCACATAGGATGGCTGGGCGATGAACGACTATCTGCTAGCCCGGCCCGGCGGTGTGTTGCGCGCCTCGGGCGCGCGGCGCGCCTTCGGCGATCCGCGCGACGCGGTGGCCGCGCTGGCCGCGGGGGCCGACCTGGTCGTCGGCGCCCTGCCGTTCGACCCGCGCGGCACGGCGGCGCTGTGGGAACCCGAACAGGCCGAGCACACCAGCGGCCCGTGGCGCCCGGCCGCGGTGCCGGACCTGCCCGAGATCGCCGTGGTCGCCCAGATGCCCAGCGCGGCGGAGCATGTCGCCCGGGTGACGAAACTGGTCGAACAACTCGGCGACCCCGACGCCGACCTGCACAAGGTGGTCGCCGCCCGATCCGTCGTCGCCGAGGCCGCGCGGCCGCTGGAACCCGAAGTGGCGGCGGCGCATCTGCTGCTGCGCAACCCCACCGCGTCCGTCTACGCCGTCGACCTCACCGCGGCGGGCCGTACCGGCCAGACCCTGCTCGGCGCGACGCCGGAGGTGCTCGTCACCCGGCACGGCGCGGTCGTCACGCTGCATCCGCTCGCGGGCACCCTGCCCCGGCTCGCCGACCCCGACGCCGACGCGGCGCAGGCCGAGGAACTGCTGGCCAGCGCCAAGAACCACGACGAGCACCGCTACGTCGTCGAGTGGATCGCCGAGCGGCTCGGCCCGGTGTGCGCCGACCTCGACATCCCCGCCGCGCCGTCGCTGCTGAGCACCGCCCAGGTCTGGCACCTGGCCACCCCCATCCGCGGCGTGCTGCGCGACCCGGCCACCACCGCGCTCGACCTCGCCCTGCTGCTGCACCCGACACCGGCGGTCAACGGCACCCCGTTCGTCGGCGCGCTCGAGTCCATCACCAGCGACGAACCCGACCGCGGCTTCTACGGCGGCGCGGTCGGCTGGTGCGACGGGCGCGGCGACGGCGAATGGGTCGTGGCCATCCGCGGCGCCGAACTCTCGGCCGACCGCCGCACCCTGCGCGCCTGCGCCGGCGGCGGCATCGTCGCCGCGTCCGACCCGGTCACCGAACTGGCCGAGACGACCGCCAAGTTCCGCACGCTGCTCGGCGCCCTGAACTGTGTCCTGCCCGAAGACTGACCTTCGGCGACGCACCTGCTAGGTTGGCCGGGACTGTGGTGTCGTCGAGCGAAATGGAGAGCGCGATGAAGTTTGCTGTTCCGGCTGTGGCCAGCGCGATCGGCGGCGCCCTGCTCAGCGCGATCGCCGTCTTCGCGATCACGGCCGCCGTGCAGCAGAACTCGGTGCCCTCGGTGGACCGCAGCGGCGACAAGGATTCCTCGCTGCTCAACACGCCCGAATACGGCAGCCGGTAGTCGTCGCGCGCCCCGGCGCGCCCGTCACAGATGCAGGCAGAGCTACCGAACACGAAACCGCTGGGCAAGCGCTGGTTCCTCGGCAGTGTCGTAGCCGCCTTCGTCCTCACCTTCGCCCAGGCGCCGAGCCTCACCGTCGCCGACACCAAATACGACCTCGCCCAGAATCCGCTGGGCTTCCTGGCGCGCGCCTCCCACCTGTGGAACAGCCAGGCACCGATGGGCCAGGTGCAGAACCAGGCCTACGGCTACTTCTTCCCGCACGGTGCGTTCTTCTCCGGCGGCCACCTGCTGCACGTCCCCGCCTGGGCCACCCAGCGCGTCTGGTGGGCGCTGCTGCTGCTCGCCGGCTTCTGGGGCATCGTGCGGTTGTGCGAGACGCTCGGGATCGGCGCGCGCGGGTCGCGGGTGATCGCCGGTATCGCCTTCGCGCTGTCACCGCGGGTGCTCACCACGCTCGGGTCCATCTCCTCGGAGACGCTGCCGATGATGCTCGCGCCCTGGGTGCTGCTGGCGCCCGCCGCGCTCGGCGTCGCGATGCGGGGACGCCGGACCGGCAGTTCGCCGCCCCGCGCCGGGGGCGCGACCTCCCCGGCCGGTAGCGCGTTCGCGCTGGCCCTGATGGGATCGGTCAACGCCGTCGCCACCGTCGCCGCCTTCCTGCCCGCCGCGCTGTGGTGGGCGACGTACCGCCCGAACCGGCGCTGGTGGCGGTTCACGGCGGCCTGGATCCCGCTGCTGGTGCTGGCGACCTTCTGGTGGGCGGTGCCGCTGCTGCTGCTCGGCAAGGTCAGCCCGCCGTTCCTCGACTACATCGAGTCCTCCGGGGTGACCACCCAGTGGGCCTCCCTGAGCGAGGTGCTGCGCGGCACCGACAGCTGGACCCCGTTCGTCTCCCCCGAACGCATCGCGGGCGCCGTGCTGGTCACCCAGCCCGCGGCCGTGCTGGCCACCGGGCTGCTGGCCGCCGCGGGCATGGCCGGGCTGGCCATGAAGACCATGCCGCACCGGGGCCGGTTCGCCCTGATCCTCGGCGTCGGGCTCGCCGGGATCTGCGCGGGCTACGTCGGCGAGCTCGGCGGACCCTTCGCCGAGTCGGTGCGGGTCTTCCTCGACGCCTCCGGCGCGCCGCTGCGCAACGTGCACAAGCTCGAACCGCTGATCCGGCTGCCGCTGGTGCTCGGGCTGGCGCACCTGCTCGGCCGGGTGCCGCTGCCCGCGTCGGTGCCGATGCCGGTGTGGCGCAGCGCCTTCGCCCATCCCGAGCGCAGCCGTCCGGTGGCCGTCGCCGGGCTGGTGCTCGCCGCGCTCGTCCTGGCGACCTCGCTGGCCTGGACCGGCAAGCTCGCCCCCCGCGGCGCCTACGACGAGGTGCCCGCGTACTGGCAGGACACCGCGGACTGGCTGGAGGCCAACGCCGCCGACACCCGCGCGCTCATCGTCCCCGGGGCGCCGTTCGGCAGCCAGATCTGGGGCCTCACCCGCGACGAGCCCATCCAGGCGCTGGCGACGACGCCCTGGGCCGTGCGCGACTCGGTGCCCCTCAACCCGCCCGGCACCATCCGCGCGATGGACTCGGTCCAGCGGCTCATCGCCGACGGGCGGCCCTCCACCGGCCTCGCCGCGACCCTGGCCGACCAGGGCATCGGGGTGCTCGTCCTGCGCAACGACCTCGACCCCGACACCTCGCGCTCGACCCGGCCGATGCTCGCCCACCAGACCCTGGACAGCTCACCCGGCCTCACCAAAGTCGCCGAGTTCGGCGCCGAGATCGGCCCGCGCGAGGCCGACGCCGGGCTCGTCGTCGACAACGACCTGCGCCCGCCCTACCCCGCCGTCGAGATCTACCGGGTCGAGACGCCCGGACCCGGCACCCCGGCCGAGGTGCGCGCGGGCACCGGCGCGCCCCCCGGCTTCCCGGGCGCCTACACCGTCGCGCTGGACGCGATCCCGGTGGTGCAGGGCGGCCCCGAGGTGCTCGAACGCCTCCGTCGCGGCACCGGCGACCCCGCCGCGCCGCGCCTGCTCGGCGCCGACGCCGAACGGGCCGGGCTGCCCGCCGGGCAGGTGCTCGTCACCGACACCCCGATGGACCGGGAGGCCGACTTCGGCCGCGTCGACAACCACAACTCCGCGCTGCGCGCCCCCGGCGACGCGCGCCGCACGCACAATCTCGTGCCCGATTACCCGGTCGACGGCACCGAACTCGTGCGCGGCGAATGGTCGGGCGCCACGGTCACCGCGTCCAGCGCGGCGGGCGACGCGACCCAGATCGGCGGCGCGGCACCCGGCAGCTCCACCGCCGCCGCGGTCGACGGCGACCCGACCACCGCCTGGATCAGCAACGGCGCGGAGAACGCGCTCGGCCAGTGGCTCCGGCTCGACCTCGACCAGCCGATCGCCGCGGGCTCGCTGAGTTTCACCACCAGCGCCGCCGCCATCGGCGACCCGGTGAAGTGGGTGGAGGTGCGCACCGAGCGCGGCACGGTGTCCGCGCGGATCACCGAACCCGGTGTGCCCGTGAGCGTCCCGCTGCCCGCCGGCCGCACCTCGTGGATCACGGTGACGGCGACGCGCACCGAGACCGGCGCGCGCGGCGGCCAGTTCGGCATCAGCGAGCTGAGCGTCTACGACTACACACACCGCGACGCGCCGACCCAGGTCGACATCCGGCACCGCACGGTCGTCCCGGGACCGGCGCGCGCGGCGACCGTCGCCGGCTGGGACCTCGGCCAGGAATTCCCCGGGCGCAGTGCCTGTTTCGACGGACCGGACCGGGTGCACTGCAGCAAGGGCCTCGGCCTGCCCGCCGAGGAACCGGGCCGGTTCAGCCGCACGCTGACCGTCCCCGAACCCGCGACCGTCACCCCGGAACTGACCGTGCGGACCCGCCAGAGTCCCGAACTCGAAGCGCTGCTCACCGACCGTGGCAGGCCCGTCGCCCGCGGCAAGGCCGACGTCGGCGACCTGCGCGGATCCGCGTTCGCCGCCACCGACGGCGACCCGCGCACCACCTGGACCGCCCCCGAATCCACCGTCCGCAACCTCGCGGGCGGCAAACCCACCCTCGTCCTGGAACTTCCCGAACCGGTCGAGGTCACCGGGCTCGACCTCACCACCAGCCTCGGCGGCCTGCCCGCGACGCCGACCGCGGTCTCGGTCAACCTCGGCGACGGCCCGCAGGTGCGTGAGCTGCCCGAGCGCGAGCACGGCGAACCCGCTCGCGTCGAGCTGTATCCCGCCGTCACCGACCGCATCGAGATCAGCATCCAGTCCTGGAACGAGGTGCTCGACCGCACCGCGCTCGGCTTCGTGCTCACCCAGCCGCCGGGCCTCGCCGAGGTCACCGTGCTCGGACCGGAGTACCCGGCGGCCGCGCCCGGGGACCGGATGGTCACCATCGGCTGCGACGCGGGCCCGGTCATCGCGCTCGGCGGCCGCAACGTCCACACCACGATCACCGCCACCGCCGACGAACTCCGTTCGGGCGCCCCGGTGTCCGCGCGACCCTGCGCCGACGCGCCCGAGGGCGAGGCCGACGCCGACGCCGGGACGCGGGTCGACCTGCTCCCCGGCCGCACCGACGTGACGGTCGCGCCGACCGAGATGTTCACGGTGGACCGGCTGCGGCTGCCGCGCGTCGACCCGCTGCGGCCCGCGCCGAGCTCCCCCGGCACCCGAGTGCTCGTGCTGCCGCTGAGCACGAACGTCGGCTGGCAGGCGCAGACCGCCGACGGGCGCGCGCTCGCGCCGATCGTCGTCGACGGGTGGCAGCAGGGCTGGCTGCTGCCCGAGGGCACCGCCGGGCCGATCACGGTGTCCTTCCCCACCGACCGCTGGTACCGGCTCGCCATCTTCGGCGGCCTGTCGCTGCTGATCCCGCTGGCCCTGCTGGCGATCCCGCGCCGGGCCCGCCGAGCCGGGGACCCCGGACCGGCGCCGCGGCCCTGGCGCAGCCCGTGGCCGGGCGCGGCCGGACTCGTCGCGCTCGCCACCGTCATCTCCGGCCCGGTCGGCGCCGCGCTGGCGGCGCTCGGGCTGATCTGCCGGGCCACGCGCGCGCGGGCGACGGCGGCGGCCCTGCCGTGGATCGCGGGCGTCGGGACGCTGCTGTCCACGGCGGCGCTGTCGACGGGGACGTGGCGGTCGGGGTCGACCTACATGGGCGGATCGCTGTGGGCGCAGCTGCCCGCGCTCGTCGCCGTCGTCGCCGTCGGCGTCGCGGCGCTCCCCCCGCGCGAGACCGGCGACGCGGCCGCCGAACCGGGTACCGACTAGGGCGCGGCGTGCGCCTGCTCCTCCTCGGCGCGCCGCTGCGCGGCGGTCCTCGCCCGCTCCCGGTCGCGCACCCAGCGGCGGATCGGCTCCTCGATCAGCGCGTAGCTGGCGGCGGCCAGCGGGAGGGTGAAGGCGATCGTCAGCAACAGGACCCAGACGAAGTCGCCCGAGAACGGCAGGATGCCGAAGATCGGGAACACCATCGTCAGCACGGCCAGGTGCCACAGGAACACCCCGTAGGACCAGCGGCCGAGCACCGCCGCGGGCCGCGATTCCAGCCAGCGGTGCGGCGCGGCGCCCTCGGGCCGCAGGACGAGCGGCGCGAGCAGGCAGAATCCGATGATCGCGCCCAGCAGCATCTTCACCGCGTACTGCCACGGCTGCGCCCGCTCCAGCCCGGCCGGGCCGCCGTACTCGGTGGCCGAGAGCAGGAACGCCGCGAGCGCGATCGCCCACATCAGCGGCTGGGAGACACCGAGCCGGTACCACCACGCGGTCGGCCTGACCTGGTGGATCAGCTCGGCCAGCAGCATGCCCGCGGCGAACCACGGCAGGTAGGCGGGCAGCCAGTTGTCGGCGTGGATGGCGTCGGGGGTCGGCACCGGCAGCAGGTTCCACGTCAGCGACACCGCGGCCAGCGCCAGCAGCGCGGGCACCCGCGCCCCGGCCGAAGCGCCGCGCAACCGGACCAGGCACCACGCCAGCAGCGGCAGCACGAGATAGAAGGCCACCTCCACCGACAGGCTCCACATCTGGGTGAGCCCCTCGGTCAGCGTCAGCGGCACGAAGACCTGCAGCAGGAACAGGTTGGACACCCACACCCGCAGGTTCGCCGTCTGCGCGGCGCCCGGCAGCAACAGCAGCACGGCAGCCACACACACCCAGTACGCGGGCAGGATGCGCGCCGCGCGATGGGCCAGGTAGCGGCGGGCCGACGGCGCCGCGCCGAGCCCGCGCGCGGCGGCGGCGTGCGGGCGCCACAGCAGGAAACCGGACAGGGAGAAGAACACCGCGACGGCCATGTCGAACCGCTCCCAGATCGGCCCCAGCCAGGGCGTGGCGGTCGCCGCGGTCTGGAAGGCGACGTGGGTCAGCAGCACGCCGAGCGCGGCCATCCCGCGCATGCCTTCCAGAGCAGGCACGAACGGGCGGGGCGCGGTGGGAGTTACGGCGGTCATCGCGTCCAGTGTGCCGTGTCGTATGTATCACCCGAACTGTTAGGGTCGGGGCTCACGAGTGCCTGTGGCGCGCCCACCGGTCCACCGGAACATCCGTGTTAGACGACGAGGAGAGTTTGCATGGCACTGAGTGCCGGTACCAGAAGGACGGTTGCCTGCGTGCTCGTGGGTCTGGGCGCGGCGCTGCTCACCGCCGCGTTGCTGATCCCGACCTACACGGTCAGCAAGGTGGCCAAGACCCCGCTCGATCTCGAGATCACCACCATCGCCACCAATCAGCCCGGCGAGGACAGCCTCGTGCTGGACTCCAAGACGCTGACCTCCGGCGACGGCCCGGCCAAGGTGGACACCAACGTCCCCCTGATCTCGCAGCGATTCCTCACGGTCGAGGAACCCTCCGACGCCGACAAGATGACCGTGCAGGCGGGCTCCACGCTGCGCCGCATCGACAAGCAGGGCGACACCGGCCTGCTCACCGCCAACATCGACCGCGTCACCATCGACCGCGTCACCGGTGAGCCCGTCGACGAGAACCCCAACGGCGCGATCGCGACCACCGTCGACAAGAACGGCACCGTCTTCGACCCGGTCCAGCACACCGGCCTCGGCTACCGCTTCCCCATCGGCACCGAGAAGAAGACCTACCCGTACTTCGACGTCAACGTGCGGAAGTCCTTCGACGCCAACTTCATCGAAGAGACCGAGATCAACAACACCAAGGTCTACCACTTCCAGATGAAGGTCCCGGTCACCAGCACCTGGGACGTCGTGCAGGCGCCGACCAACCGCCTGACCCTGCCCGCCGCCAAGTGGGGCGTCGAGGGCGAAGGCGACGTCACGATGACCCGCTACTACACCAACACCCGCGACCTGTGGATCGAGCCGCAGACCGGCACCGTGGTGAAGGGCGGCGAGAACATCCACCTGTTCTACTCGCGCACCCCGGACAAGGCCGAGGTCACCGCGCTCAAGTCGCACCTGGTCTTCGACGAGAACACCGTCGAGTCGCAGCTGGCCGTGGCCAAGGAGAACACCGACAAGCTGTCGCTGTTCGGCCGCATCGTCCCGATCGTGCTCGGCGTGCTCGGTGTCATCGCGCTCATCGCCGGCCTGTTCCTCGGGCTGACCGGCGGCGGCAGCAGCACCCCCGCCCACGCGAGCCCGCGCGGCGGCCGCCCGGCGCCTGCCCCGGCCCCCGCGCCCGAGACCCGCGACGAGTGGTCGGGTGACGACGCGCCGACCACCCAGTTCACCCGGGGCGACTACGACTCCCCGACCGAACAGATCGACATCAACAAGAAGCAGTGATTTCGGAGCGCTGACGCGCCGAGTCGCGGCCCTTCCGGCCCCGACGACAGGGACCCCGAGCTTCGCGGCTGTGCCGCAGGGGCTCGGGGTCCCTTTCGTCGGGGCGGCCACGACCGCCGCCGCGCGGCGGATCAGTCCGTCCTGGCGTTGCGGAGCACGATGACGGCGACCACGGTGGTGGTGACCGCGGCGACCGAGACCGCGGTGGTGATCAGGCTGCCGATGCTGCGGGCGAAGGCGAGCATGCAGGCGACCTCCACGAGCAGGCCGATCCAGGTGACGACCGCGAGGGCGGTGCGTTCGACGGCGATGGCGGACAGCAGCGCGCCCTGTAGGACCGCGAGGATCGCGCCGTGCAGGGCGAACAACCACAGCAGGCCCTCGATCGGCGCGTAGTCCTGGCCCGCGAACAGCGGGGCGAGGGGGGCGGCGACCGCGGCGCCCGCCACCGCGAGGACACCGATGCCCGACAGCACCGCGAGGGCGTCGCGGATCGCGCGGGCGGAGTGGCCGGGCTGGGCCATGCGGGGATACAGGACGACGCCGACGGCCTGCGGCAGCCAGAACGCGATCTTGGTGGCGATGGTGCCGAGGGAGTACCGGCTCGCGTCGACGTCGTCGAGGACCATGCGCACCACGATCAGGTCGGCCGAGGACAGCGCCATGAGCGCGGCCTGGACCTGGGCGGCCCGCAGGACCGGCAGCACGCCGACGGCACCGCGCGCGGTCTCGACGGTGGCCGGCGCCCCGCCGCGCGGCGCAGGCGCAGGCTCGTCGGGGGTCAGGGGCGCGCGGTCGCCGATCCAGCGGCCGAACACGGCGGCGGCCGCGATGCCCGCGGCGCCTGCCCACAGCGCGGGCGCGGCGCCGCCACCGAGCGCGAGAACCAGCAGGGCGGGCGCGACGCGAGCGGTTCCCGCGGCGGCCAGCAGGACCGCGAGGTCACGAAAACGCCTGCCGCCCTGCAGGATTCCCTGTTCGGCCGAGAGGACGACGAGCGCGGGCGCGGCGCACAGGGCCCCCGCGCCCGCCCAGACGCCGACGTGCAGCAGCGCGGTCACCACCGGCACGAGGGCC
>NZ_BAGK01000233.1 GCF_000308795.1 Nocardia thailandica NBRC 100428
AAGCCGACCGTCGCCGCCAAGGGTCTGGCCATGAAGTCCGGCTTCAAGCGCCCGGCCCCAAGGCGCCCGGCGCGGACGGCCCCGGCGTCGACCGAGGCGGACCCGGCCACCGAGGCGGCGGCGGAGTCGGCTCCGGCGCAGGCAGCGGACGCGACTGCCGAAGCGCCTGCCGCCCAGGCACCGTCGGCCCCGACCGAGTCC
>NZ_BAGK01000232.1 GCF_000308795.1 Nocardia thailandica NBRC 100428
GCTGGCCACCGCGGGCACCAAGTTCATGGTCCTGGGCGCGGAGGAGACCTGCACCGGCGACTCGGCCCGCCGCGCGGGTAACGAGTTCCTGTTCCAGCAGCTGGCCGCCCAGAACATCGAGGTGATCAACGCGGTCTTCGACGGGGTCGAGCAGTCCCGCAAGAAGATCGTGGTGACCTGCGCGCACTGCTTCAACGCCCTCAACAACGAATACCCCCAGATCGGGGGCACCTACGAGGTCGTGCACCACACCCAGCTGCTCAACCGGCTGGTGCGGACCAAGAAGCTGGTGCCGGTGGCCTCGGTGACTCAGAACGTCACCTACCACGACCCCTGCTACCTGGGCCGTCACAACAAGATCTACAACGCCCCGCGTGAACTGATGGAAGCCTCGGGCTCGACCCTGGTCGAGATGCCCCGCCACGGTGAACGTTCCATGTGCTGCGGCGCCGGTGGCGCACGGATGTGGATGGAAGAACAACTCGGCAAACGCATCAACATCGACCGCGTCGACGAGGCCCTGTCCACCAGCCCCGCCAAGATCGCCACCGGCTGCCCGTTCTGCCGGGTCATGCTCACCGACGGTGTCACCGCCCGCGAGGAATCCGGCCAGGGCGAAGGCGTCGAGGTCGTCGACGTCGCCCAGCTCATGCTCGACTCCATCGACCGCGTCGAGCCGGCCACCCTGACCGAGAACCTCACCGTCATCCAGCAACCCAAACCCGAACCCGCCACCGAACCCACACCCGCCCCCGCGACCGCGACCGCGACCGAGGCGGCGGCGACGGAGGCTGCGGCAGCCCCGAAGACGGCACCGGCCGGCGGTGGGCTGGGCATGAAGGGCGCCGCCAAGGCACCCGGTGGTGGTCTGGGCATGAAGGGCGCCGCGAAGGCTCCCGGCGCCAAGGCCACCGCTCCGGCCACCGAGGCCGCTCCCGCCGCCGAGGCCCCGGCTGCTCCGGCCAAGGGCCTGGGCATGAAGGGCGCGGCGAAAGCACCCGGTGGTCTGGGCATGAAGGGTGGAGCGAAGGCTCCCGGCGCCAAGGCCGCGGCTCCGGCCGCGGACGCGACCGCCGAGGCCGCTCCCGCCGCCGAGACCCCGGCCGCTCCGGTCAAGGGCCTCGGCATGAAGGGCGGCGCCAAGGCACCCGGTGGTGGACTGGGCATGAAGGGCGGGGCCAAGGCCCCCGGCGCCAAACCCGCCGCCGCGGCACCGGCTCCGGCCACTGACGCGGCACCGGCCACCGAGGCTCCCGCCGCCGACGCACCGGCCGAGTCG
>NZ_BAGK01000231.1 GCF_000308795.1 Nocardia thailandica NBRC 100428
CCGCGGTGGAGCCGCGCATGCTGAGCGAGCGGGAACGCGAGGTCGCCGAGCTGATGCTGCTCGGGCTGACCTATCGGGAGATCGGCGCCCGGCTGTACATTTCCGCCAAAACAGTGGAGCATCACGTCGCACGAATCCGGCGGCGCATCGGCGCGCGGTCGCGATCGGAACTATTGTCGATGCTCCGCGCCATGGGACACGGCTCGCTGGCGGTGTGACCTGAAGGGAATCCGTGATGGCCACTGGGGTGGGCCTGCGCGTCGCCGACGACGAGAGCATCGCCGCCGTTGTCACCGAGGACGGGACCACGCACTACATCGTGCGGGAGTCCGTGCTGCATCTGGCGGCCGGTGCCGACGACGGTGACACCGCGCTGGGCGGCGAGCCGCCCGCGGACGCGCATTCGATCCGCGAGTTCGTGCGTGCCATCGGCGACCCGGCCGGGGTGGATGTCGACGGCGGCGAGGCCTATCGCGCCGAGGACCTGTTCGCCACGGCGATGTTCTGCCTGATCAATCTGGCCAGCGAGCATCTCAGCGGTCCGGCGGAGTTCTACGCGACCCATCCCCCGCAGTGGTCGGAGGCGACGGTGCGCGCGGTGCGCGAGGCCCTGGACTACCTGGGCCTGAAGTCGGTGGCGCTGCTCGGCGAGGACGAGATGCCCGTCGACGCCGACGCGCCAGGGGCGGGCAAGGCGTACGCGTCGGCGGCGGCGAACGCGGCGCTGGTCGCGGTGCTGGCGACCCCGGCGGGCGCCACGCCGCCGGATCCGATCGTCACCGAGAACTCGCTGGTGGCCACCGACGTGATGCCCGCCCTGTCGGTCCCGGTGCCGCAGGCGTACTCGGCCGCGGTGCCCGCGGTGCCCACCCCGACCGAGGTCCTGCCGCCGACTCCGGCCGCCGAGCCCGATTCCGGGCCGACGGCGCGGCCGGTGCGCGCGCGGACGCCGATGCTGATCGCCGCGGCCGCCGCGCTCGGCCTGATCCTCGGCGGGGTGCTCGTCTCGTTCCTCCTCCGCGGCGGCGAGCAGGTCCCGCAGCTGCCGGTGACCGACGCGCAGCCGGAAACCGCGCTGACCACGACCCCCGCGCCGCCCCTCGCCCCGCCGCCCGCCGAAACCACCACGCAGGCACCGGTTTCGCCACGGACGACGAGCGAGGAACCGGAGCCGACCACGACGACGGAACCGGCGCCGCCTCCGCCGCCGAGCACCACCCCGGACGCGACGACGACCACGCCGACCAGCCCGTCGCGGACCTCGACGACCAAGCCGTACCTGCCGTTCCAGACCTACCCCGGCGGCATGATGCCCGCGCCGCTGCCGCTGCCCGGTCAGTACTGATCGCTCCGCGATCGCCGTAACCGCGCCGGTATGCCGTCCTTGCCCTAGAGTGATGCGCTGACCGTCCCCGCCACCGGCTAAGGTGGCCTCGGTCACCCGGTGCCGACGAAGGGATTCCATGCGCAAGTTGGTGGCGCGTAGCGCCGCGGTCAAGGCTGCTTCCGTCGGATTCGCCGCGACCGTCCTGTTGGCACCTCTGCTCGGCTCCGGCCCGGCCTCCGCCGAACCCGCTGTGCCCCCGCAGCTTTCGGTGTCGGAGCTGCCCGCCGAACTCGTCACCGCGATCTCGCGCGACCTGCGCATGTCGCCGACCGAGTACCTCGACCGCGCGGCGCGCGCCCAGCAGCTCCGCGACTACGCCGACAGCTTCCGCGCCGAGCACCCCGAGACGTTCGCGGGCGCCTGGCTGACCGCCGAGGGCAAGGCGGTCATCGCGACCACCGACCAGCAGACCGCGAACCTGGCCGCCGCCGACGGCTACCAGACGCATCTGGCCCCCATCTCCGCCGGCGGATTGGAGGGCGCGCTGCTGCAGCTGGCTCAGTGGGTCGCCAACCTGCCCCAGCCGCTGTCGACCGCGATCGGTTCGGTCGCCGTCGATTTCCTCAACAGCCAGCTGGTGCTCAACGTGGCCAATACCCCGGCCGCGCACGCGCTCAACATCCCGACGCTGATCGCCAACGTGAAGGTCGTGCTGTCGCCCGGCAGCGGCGGCCCGGTGGAGAAGCGCCCGATGGGCGGCGACACCTACATCACCGCCGCGACCGACCTGCACGACACGAGCCTGCGCGGCGTCGACGTCTGCTCGTTCGGTTTCAACGCCACCGACGCCGCGGGCAACGCGCTCAACATCAGTGCCGGGCACTGCAATCCACTCGTGGAGTCCGACGGCAAGGCGCCGGTCTACGTGCCGAACGTGCGCGACATCCCGAACAGCCCCGAGGTCGGCAGCTTCGCCGCCTCGAACCTGGGCGGCGCGTCGGCACTCGACTGGTCGGTGATCCGCCTCAACGAGCGCGCGGTCAACGCGGGCATGGACCTGCCCCGGGTGCGCGGCGCCAACGGCACCACGGTGACCATCACCGGCACCGCCGAACCGGTCACCGGCGCGCCCATCTGCAAGACGGGCCAATCCTCCACCTTCACCTGCGGCTTCGTCTCCGCGGACCGGGTCGAGACCCAGCTCTACACCGCCGACGGCGTGTCCAAGACGATCCGCGGCTTCGCCAGCACCGCGTGCACCCTCGGCGGCGACAGCGGCGGCGCCATCTTCTCCGGCACCCTGGCCATCGGCATCACCAGCGGCTCCAACGCGTCCGAGGCGCCGAACTGCACCGAGGCCAACACCGAGCTCGCGCCCTACGGCGGCACCGCGTCCCTCGGGATCCCGATCCGGGCCATCCTGGGCGACATCGACGCCCGTTCCGGCGGCGGGGTCGGCAGCGGCGTCACGGTCCGCACGGGCGCGGCAGGTCACTGATCGGTACCCGGATGGGGTGAGTCAGGTAACTTGCCCCGTCCGAGTAGGCATAACCGCCACGAGCCCATATCATTCGCATCATGCTCTTGCCACGTATGGGTCGACCCTCGCTCGCCCGGCGCTCCTCGCGAGCGCGCAAGTCCGTGATCGCCGCTTCGGCGGCGATTCTCATGTTCGGCCCGACCATGGCCGTCGCCGATGCCGCGCCCGCGCCCGGTGCCGACCTGCCCGCGCAGCTGATCGAGGCCGTGACCAGGGACCTGAAGATCTCCCCCGAGGAGTACCTGCGCCGCGCCGACGTCGCGCAGCAGGTCGCCGCGTTCTCCACCACCGCCCAGCGGCAGTTCCCGCAGGTCTTCGGTGGCGCCTGGCTGGCCGACAACGGTAAGGCCGTGGTCGCGCTGGCGCAGGGCCCCGGCGCCGACGAGGCCCGGCGCGCCGCCGAGTCCGCCGGCTTCGAGGTCCGCAACGTCGCCAAGAGCGAGCAGACCCTGCGCGGCGAGAAGTCCGCGTTCCAGACCTGGCTCGACGCCCAGCCCGCCGCCGTCTCGGCGCTGGTGCGCGGCGTCGTGATCGACACCGTCAACAACGCGATCGCGGTCCGCGTCGACCAGGTCGGCCTCCCGCTGCCCAGCTTCATCGATCCCGCCCGCGTCGTCGTGACCGCGCCGCCGGTCGCGGGCGAACAGGCCCAGCTGCAGGCGACGCCGGTCGCGGGCGCCGGTGACGGCACCCTGGCCGGCGGCGACGGCTACGCCTCGATCTACGGCCGCACCTCGCTGCGCTGCTCGCTCGGCTTCAACGGCACCGACCGCGGCGGCAACGTCGTCAACATCACCGCGGGTCACTGCAACCCCGACCTCGGTTCGGCGGGCAGCGGTGACGCGGCGGGCGTCTACGAACTCAACGGCGACCGCGCGGGCGCTCAGCTCGGCTCGTTCCAGAAGTCGGTGCTCGGCAACCAGGACTACTCGATCATCAAGGTCAACGACGGTGCCCGCGGCCGCTTCGAGAACAACCTCGTGCGCGCGGGTGGCGGCGCCCCGATCGCGGTCGAGGGTGTGGCCATCCCGGTCGTCGGCGCTCCCGTCTGCAAGTCCGGCGCCCGCACCGGCTTCAGCTGCGGCGTGGTCAACGCCGTCGACCAGACCGTGCAGGTCGGCGACCGCCAGCTGACCCAGAGCTTCTCGGCCAACATCTGCGCCCTGCCCGGTGACTCCGGCGGCGCGGTGGTGACCGGACGCCTGGCGCTGGGCATCTCGAGCGCCTCCTCGGTCGCCGACTACCCGATCTGCGAGATCCCCAACATCATCGGCGCCATCACCGGTGACACCCCGCAGCTGTTCGCGCAGCCGCTGAGTGTGGTGCTGTCGGACAACCCGGGTCTGGCGGTCCGCACCAACTGACCGCGCGAGCACGAGCGCGCAAGAGCCCCACGAGAAGGCCGGTAGCCCTGAGCTACCGGCCTTCTCGCTGTCCCGGGGAACGTAACGTGATGCGGCGCAGTCAAGATCACGTGCGCGGCGACCTGGGTCGACGCGCGTAGCGGCCGCTACACGGCTCGCTGCCGGACGAAACCCGGCCGGGGGTACCCGGGATATGGGTCGGGACCCGGAAACGACTCAGGGCCCGCTCCGTTCGGAGCGGGCCCTGAGTGGGATCGGGAAAGATCAGTTGGTCTTGGGCTTCTCGGCCCAGGCGGTGGTGCCCTCGGGCGCCTGGATCACCTGGAGCAGTTCGATGCCCGCGGCCAGCAGGGTCGGGCCGCCGATGGCGACCATGCCGACGATGCCGCCGACCGCGGCACCCAGCGGCAGACCCGCGAGGCAGCCGACACCGAACAGCGGCAGACCGAAGACGCAGCCGACGACGGCGCCGATGGCGGTGCCGACGAAGGTGCCGATGGCGGTACCGATGCTGAACTTCGAGGAGAAGTCGTTGATCGCCTTCTGGTTCTCCTGCACCGAGGCGATCGACTCGGCCTTGACGACCGGCTTCACGCCGACGGGCTGACCGGCCAGGTCGACACCGGCGGGCTTCTCCGGGGTCAGCTCCAGCACGGTGGAGTCCTTGACGACCTCGGCCTTGGTCGGCACGTCGGTGCCGGCGACCGAGAACTGGATCGGCAGCGAGACGACCACGTTGCCGGTGGTGTCCTTGATCTCGGCGACCTTGGTCTTCGGAGCCTCCGGGGTCTCGCCCGGCTGCTCGACGATCGAGAAGGTGCCGTTCTGCAGGGTGGCGACGACGGTCTTGTCGACCAGCTTCACGGAGTACTTGATGTCCTGAGCAGGCGCCGGAGCCGCGGCGGGCTCGGCGTAGGACGTACCCATCGACGCCGTCATCGCACCGATGACCAGCGCGGCCGCCGCGGTGGTGCTGCGGAAGTTCATTGAGTTCCCATCATCAGGTGTGGCACAGGTGCTTTTTCGACACGCGAGACTCGTCATCCGGAACGCACTCGTTGTGAGATGCCCCCGAACCCTCCCCGAGCAGTGTGAAGATCGGCACAGCAGACAGAACGACTGGAGCCTAATAGACGGGCCGTCAAGAGGCCAGAAGTAATCACCGCTCGCGGAGTAAGCCTGTCCTTAGCAACAGGCGCCCGAGCGCGCGGTTTACGGTGTTCACCAGCGGACTTGGGTTACCGGTTGCGAAACATTTGTGTGATGTTCCTCACAGCCGAAAACCCGGTCAAGCCCCAGTAAACGAGGTCAAGGCGGGAAAGTCGATCTTACGCTGGACAACATATGTTACTGGTGAGTAACTTACTGCCGGTTACGATACGAGCCAACCGGGCGATCCGTCGCCCTGACTCTCGTGTTGCCTCTAAAGAAAGGTCGCGACATGAATGCCCTGACAGTGACGCTGGGCACGATTGGAGCGCTGCTCAGCCTCCTGTGTTGGGCGTCGTTCCTGGGCGGCGCCCGCAACATCGTGCGGATCATCATGGTCGGCCAGTCCGCACCGGACCGGTGGCGGCCGTTCGTGCCGCGCTTCAAGCAGATGCTGGTGGAGTTCATCGCGCACACGCGCATGAACAAGTTCCGCACCGTCGGCTGGGCGCACTGGCTGGTCATGATCGGCTTCCTGGCGGGCGCGCAGTTCTGGTTCATGGCCTACGGGCAGACCTTCGAGCCGACCTGGTCGTGGCCGTTCATCGGTGACACCTGGTGGTTCCACCTCGGTGACGAGATCCTCGGCGTCGGCACGGTCGTCGGCATCGCGACGCTGATGATCATCCGCCAGCTCAACCACCCCCGCCTGCCCGAGCGGCTCTCCCGCTTCAGCGGTTCCAAGTTCGGCCCGGCGTACTTCGTCGAGTGGGTCGTGCTCACCGAGGGCATCGGCATGGTGCTGGTGAAGTCCGGCGTGCTCGCCCTCGAGGGCCACTCCGCCTGGACCGACCCGATCACCGGCCAGATCGCCAAGATCATCCCGGCGAACGTCACGCTGATCTCGATCTTCGCGTTCATCAAGCTGATGTCCGGCATGGTCTGGCTGTTCGTCGTCGGCCGCAACATCACCTGGGGCGTGGCCTGGCACCGGTTCTCGGCCTTCCCGAACATCTACTTCAAGCGCGAGGACACCGGCGGTGTCGCCCTCGGCGCCGCCAAGCCGATGATGTCCAACGGCAAGGTCCTCGACATGGAGAACGTCGACGCCGACACCGACATCATGGGCGCGGGCAAGATCGAGGACTTCTCCTGGAAGGGCATCCTCGATTTCACGACCTGTACCGAGTGTGGTCGCTGCCAGTCGCAGTGCCCGGCGTGGAATACCGGTAAGCCGTTGTCGCCGAAGCTGTTGATCATGTCGCTGCGTGATCACGGCTACGCCAAGGCCCCCTACCTGCTCGCCGGTGGCCGCAAGGACATGGGCGGCGAGGAGATCGGCCTGGTCGACGCCGAGGGCAACGTCAAGGAATCGGCGCTGGCCAAGATTCCCGAGGCCGCCCGCGCCGAGGCCGAGCGTCCGCTGGTCGGTGGCGAGGACGTGCACGGCGTCATCGATCCCGAGGTGCTGTGGTCGTGCACGACCTGTGGCGCGTGTGTGGAGCAGTGCCCGGTCGATATCGAGCACGTCGATCACATCATCGACATGCGCCGCTACCAGGTGCTGATCGAGTCGGAGTTCCCCGGCGAGCTGGCCGGGTTGTTCAAGAACCTCGAGAACAAGGGCAACCCGTGGGGCCAGAACGCCAAGGACCGGCTGAACTGGATCAACGAACTCGATTTCCAGATCCCGGTCTACGGTAAGGACGCCGACAGCTTCGACGGCTACGAATACCTGTTCTGGGTCGGCTGCGCCGGCGCCTACGAGGACCGGGCCAAGAAGACCACCAAGGCGGTGGCCGAGTT
>NZ_BAGK01000230.1 GCF_000308795.1 Nocardia thailandica NBRC 100428
GACCGAGCCGACGGCGCCGACGATGTCGCCGGTGGTCAGGTCGCCGAGCGAGCCGAGGGTGTTCGTGAGGTCGCCGGTCGTATTGGTGATGTCGCCGACGGAGCCCACCGTCTGGGTGAGGTCCCCGGCGACACCGGTCGCGTTGCTCATCAGGTCGCCGCCGGTGATGTCGCCGACGGAGCCCACCGTCTGGGTGAGGTCTCCGGCCACGCCGGTCAGATCACCGGAGTTGCCCGCGAGATCGCCTGCTACGCCGGTGATGTCGCCGACGGAGGCGACGGTGCCGAGGAGATCGCCGCCGACGGCGGTGACGTCGCCGATCGTGCCGGTGACGTCGCTGATCGAGGCGACGGTCTGGGTGAGGTCGCCCGCCACGCCGGTGAGGTCGCCCGAGGAGGCGATGCCGGTCAGATCCCCCGCGACTCCGGTCACGTCGCCCACCGAGCCGAGGGAGTTGGTGAGATCGCCTGTCGCGCCGGTGATGTCGCCGACGGAAGCGAGGGTCTGGGTGACGTCGCCGACCGAGCCGATGGAGTTGGTCGCGTCGCCCGCGATGCCGGTGACATCGGAGATCACGCCGATGTCGGTGACGTCGCCCGCGATGCCGGTCAGGTCGCCGATGCCCTGGCCTACCGCCGTGACGTCGCCGACGACCCCGGACACATCGCCGATACCGGTCAGGTCGCCGACGACACCGTTCACCTCGGCCACGCTGTTGGTGAGATCGCCTGCCACGCCGGTGATGTCGCCGACGGAGTTAGTCAGGTCGCCCGCCACGCCGGTCACGTCGCCGGTCGCTCCGCTCACGTCACCGATCGAGCCGACGACGTCGCCCGCGACGCCGGCGATGGTTCCCGAGTTGCCGGTCACGTCGCCGGCGATGCCACTCACATCACCGACCGCGCCGATCAGGTTCCCGGCCACACCCGTCACGTCGCCCGCGACACCACTCACATCACCGACCGTGCCCGCGACACCGCTGACGGGGCCGATCATGGTGCCGGCGATACCGGTGACGTCGCCGACCGAACCCACGATGTTTCCGGCTACCCCGGTCACGTCGCCTGCCACTCCGCTCACGTCACTGATCGAGCCGACGACATCGCCCGCGACGCCGGTGAAATCCCCGACCGAGCCGATGTCGCCCGCGACAGCCGTCAGGTCGCCGACCGAGCCGATATCGCCGAGGTCGCCGACGATCCCGGAGACACTGGTGACGGGGCCCGTCACGTCGCCGAGGGAGGCGAGGTCGCCCGCTACGCCCGTCAGGTCACCGACGGACTGCGTCAGGTCGCCCGCTACTCCCGTCACCTGGCCGACGGAACCCGCGACGCCGGTGATGTCGCCGACCGAGCCGACGACATCGCCCGCGGTGGTGGTCAGATCGCCGGCCACGCCCGTCACATCGCCTACGGAACCGATGTCACCGATCGAGCCGATACCGGTCACCACGTCGGTGACGTCCCCGACCGAGGCGATGTCGTCGAGCACGTCGCCGACGGTGCCCACATTCGTCACGTCACCCACCGAGCCGACGACCTCGGTCACCTCACCCACGGAACCGACGTCGCCGACGACGGATCCGAGCACCGTGTTCACGTCACCCACCGAACCGATCCCGGCGACCACATCGGAGACGTCGCCCGTCACGGCGGTCACGTCGCCTGCGTCGTTCAGGACGCCGCCGATCACGTTCGTCACGTCGACCGCGTCGTTCAGGACGCCGACGGCGTTCGTCACGTCGCCCACGTCGTTCAGGACGCCGACGGCGTTCGTCACGTCGCCCACCGAACCCACCGTGCCGAGCACGTCGCCGACCGAGGAACCGTTGAGGACGTCGCCCACCGAGCCGACGTCGCCGAGAACCTGCGTCACGTCGCCCACCGAGCCCACGTCGCCGAGAACCTGCGTCACGTCGCCGACCGAGCCGACGCCGTTGAGGGCGTCGACGAAGTTGCCGAAGGCGATCTGCTCGAGGACGTTGCCGACGTTGTCGAAGCTGCCGATGTCGCCGATCGGGCCGATGTTGTTGAGCACGCCGGTGACGCCGCCCAGGGAGCCCGCGACGACCGAGACCGGGGCGTTGAGGCCGCCGAGGAAGCCGTCGCCGATCTGGACGGCGTTGGTGAAGGCGTCGGACATGTCGTTGGCGATCTGGGCGGCCTGGTTCAGCAGGTCGACGTCGCCGAGGTTCGCGCCGCTGACGAGGTTGGTGACGTCGCCGAGGGTGTTGTTGCCGCCGATCACGTCGCCGAGGTGGACGACGTCGCCGAGGCCGGTGATGTCGCCGAGCTGCTGGGTGACGTCGCCGAGGTCGCCGACCGAGTTGGTGAGGTTGCCGATGTCACCGAACTGCTGGGTCAGGTTGCCGATGCCGCTGAGCGGGTTGCCGATGTTGCCGACGTTGCCGATGTTGTTGAGGGTGTCGCCGCCGATGTTGCCGATGTTGGCGACGTCGCCCAGGTTGCCGATCTGGCCGCCGTTGAGGATGTTGCTGACGGGGTTGCCGGTGAGGATGTCGGGGCTGAAGAACTCGTTGTCACCGTTGCCGATGTTGGTGACGGGGTTGTTGCTGTTGGTGGTGGTCGTGTTGCCACCGGAGCCGCCGGGTCCACCGGGGCCTCCGGGCCCCCCGGGGCCGCCGTGACCTCCGCCCGGCCCGCCGCCGGGTCCGCCGGGGCCGCCGGGTCCACCGGGTCCACCCGGGCCGCCACCGGGTCCGCCGGGTCCGCCGGGTCCACCCGGACCGCCGGGTCGCGGAATGTAGGGCCCGTAGCCACCGGGCCCGTAACCACCGGGCCCGTAGCCGCCGCCGGGGCCGTGCCCGCCGGGGCCGTAGCCGGCGGGACCGTACCCGGATCCCCCACGCCCGCCGCCGAGGAAGTTGCGCGCGTAGCTCCCGTACCCGGCGCCCGCCCCGGGACCGGTGTGGCCGGCGCAGCCCACGATGCCGGGCAGTTGCTGACTCCCGCAGCCGCACATCGCCTTGGATACCAGCGGCGCGCACCCGGCGATGTACTGCGGGGTGACGCAGAGCTGGGCCTGCTCGATCGCCCGGCAGGGGTCGGCGATGTAGGTGGCCGCGGCGTCGCGGTCGCGCAGCAGGTTGAGGATGAACTGCAGGATGGCGTTCTCGGTCATGGCAGTCATCGAGACTCACTCCTTCGGATCTGTGGCCGAGCGGCTCGGTCCGTGGCGCGGCCAGCGAGTCCGGGTCGTCGAAAGAATGATTTCCACGCTATGGCCGCGGGGGGTCCCCGGAAACGGGGCGAAACCCCATAGCTGAGCTGGGGGGACCATTAGGGGGCGGATCGGCGTTAGGGGAATTCCCCCTCGTTTCCCCCACGCGAGGTAACAGCGGACGCCGAGCAAACGACAGTGGAGATGGATCTTTTTCGGCTGTCTCCCCGGTCACACCTCGGCAAAGGGTTCTCGTCATGAACGAACGTCTGACGCTCGGCATCACTGTCGGCACAGTGCACTCGGTCGCGGTCGCGACCGAGGGCGACAGCGCGCCGGTCGCCGTCGTGGAACGGCGCAGCGCCGTTCAGCTCTCCCCGGATGCCGCGCCCGCGCTGGCGCTGTCGGCGCAGCGGCCGGGTCGGCACGCGCGCGCGGTGGTTCTGGAGGACTTCCTGTCGCGGGTCGGCGACCCGGTGGGGATCATCGCCGAGGACGGCAGCACCCATTCGGCGGCCGATCTGGTGGCCACGACCACTTCGCTGCTGATCGACGAAATCCATGCCCTGACAGGTGATTACCTCGACGAAGCAACCATTGTCGCGTGCCATCCGGCGTGGTGGCCGGAGGCGACGGTGCAGGAGCAGCGCGACGCCTTCGACCGGGCGGGGATCGGTGCGGTGACGCTGGTGCCCGAGCCGCTGGCGGTGGTCCGCCGTTACGAGATCGAGCGCGGGCTGCTCGATCAGGGCGCGCTGGTCGTGTACGACCTGGGCGCGGGTGGGCTCACGGTGTCGGTGGTCCGGACGGGCGACCAGGCCGGTCTGCTGGGCAGTCCCGCGTACAGCCCGCAGGTGTCGGGCGCGGAATTCGACCTGCTGACGATGCGCTATGTCCTGGCAAATGCGGTCGGTGACGCCGAATTCGATCCCTTCGACCCGGAGGTCGAGCGGGAATTGGCGGAACTGCGGGACCGCTGCAGAAAAGCGAAAGAAGACCTTTCCATAAATACCGCCACCGGCGTTTCGGTGGGCGCGCTCGGCGCGGGATCGGGAATCGACCAGGTCCGCATCGTCCGCGGCGAGCTCGAGGACCTGCTGCGCGGTGACATCGCCGACTCCCTCGACCTCGTCCGCGCCGCCGTGCACGGCGCGGGCATGGAGTTCGGCGACATCGCGGCGGTGTTGCTGACCGGTGGCGGGGGCGCCATCCCGCTCGTCGCGGAGATGGTCTCGGCCGAATTCGGCGTGCCGGTGGTCGCCTGTGACAACCCGCGGACCGCGAGCGCGGCGGGCGCGGCCGAGCTGGCCGCCGACCTGCAGGCCGCGCAGGCCCCCGACAACCCGTCCTTCCTCCCGGGCGAGCCGGGCGTCGCCGCCGCCCCGCCCGCCGCCGCACCCGCCGCCGCGACCCCGACCCGCGAGCTGCCCGCGCTCCCGGCCGCCGCGCCGCAGGCGAAACGGCTGCTGACCGCCAAACGCGCGGTGCTGCTCGCCGCGGCGGTCGTCGCGCTCGGCGGCCTCGCGACCGGCACGCTGGCGGTGAGTACCGGCACCCCGACCCCCAGTACACCGACCCCGTCCTCGGTCGCGCCCGGCGCCGCGAAGACCGGCGCCGAGGTTCCGGGGGCCGGGACCATCGCGGGCCAGCCGGTCCTCGACGCCACGGGCAACCCCGTCCCCGGCACGCAGGCGCCCGGCTCGGCCGCCGCGGGCGCGCCGGGCACCGCCACCGCGCCCGGGACGCAGGCACCGGGCACCCAGGCCCCCGGCACGCAGGGCGCGCCGGCCAACCCGCAGACCGCTGGCGCGCCGGCCGGGCAGAGCGCCCCGGCCGGAGGCCAGCAGGCGCCCGCACCGCAGCAGGCGCCCGCGCCGCAGGAACAGGCGCCGGTCCAGCAGGCGCCCGCCCCCCAGTCGCCCGCCCCGCAGTCCCCGGCCCCCGGTTCCGGCCCGGTGACCCAGACCGTCCCGGTTCCCCAGGTGCCGCGGCCGACCGTCCCCGGCCAGGACGTCGTCCCCAACGTCGTCGGCGGCGCCACCGACACGCTCGGCGGCGTGGTGGACGGTGTCACCGGACTCGTGCCGGGAGCAGGCAATTGAATGACATCGCGCTCGACACCATGCCCCACGCCCGCGACATCCTGCGGGCCGTCGACACCGCCGACGCGCAACCGCTGATCCTGCTCATCCAGGGACGTTCCGGCACCGGCAAGTCCACCCTGCTCAACGTCGTCCGCCAGCGGATGCGCGGCCGCTCCGGCCCCGACCAGCCGCTCATCGCCGACGACGTGCACGCGCTGCCCGCCGACCGGATCGAGTCGCTGTGCCGGACGATCGAGTCCGGGGACCGGTCGGTCGTCCTCGCCGCCCAGCCGCGCCCGCACGACTCGGGCCTGCGCTCGCTGGCCGAGGTGATGTCCCGGTGCGGGCGCACGGTCGATCTGCGCACGCTGAGCAGCTCCGACATCGGCCCGTTCGCGCGCGAGCTCGGCATGATGGTGCCGCCGCAGATCGCCCAGTACATCCACCAGGGCACGGCCGGTATCCACGGCGGCGTGGTCGCGGCGCTGTCGGCGACCCGGACCAGCAGGCTCGAGTCCTGCGGGCCGGTCGTCGACGACGCGCTGGGGGCGTGGAGCCGTTCGCTGCTGGTGAGCGCCGACGCCGACCTGCTCGACACCCTTGTCGTCGCGGCGACGGGCACCGGGCTCGACGCGGGCGAACTCACCGAGGTCCTCGGCGTCGACCTGGACACCGCGCACCGGCTGATCGACCGGGCCCGCGCCTGCGCGCTGGTCACCGACGCCGACCTGCTGCTGCGGGCGGCGGTCGGCCCGTTGCGGACCCTGCTCGGCGATCGCCGGTTCGTCGCCGTGCAGCGCAGGCTGCTGAGCACCCGCCTCGAAGCCGGGCTGCTGCGCGATCACACCGGCCTCGCGCTGGCCGAGTCCGGCGTCCGCGACGACCGGCTCGCCGACTTCCTGTGCCGCGCGGCCGAGAACAACCACGCCGAGGCGGCCCGCTACTACGCGGCGGCGGTGTCCTCGGGCGCGGACCCGGCCCCGATCGCGGTGCGCTGGGCCGACGCCGCGGCCCGCGCGGGTGACGACGACACCGCGCTGCGCCTGGCCGAACCCGTGCTCGAACGCGGCGACGTCGGCGAGACCGAGCTGGCGACCGCGGTCCGTGTGTGCGCGGGCGTGCTGACCCGCCGCGGCCTGGTCGCCCGTGCCGCGGCGCTCTACACCTGGCTCGGCGCGCGCCGCGTCGGCGCGGACTGGGCCGTGGCCACCACGGTGCTGGCGCTGGCGGGCGACGGCGCGGGCGCCGACGAGATGGCCGCGGGCGCGGAGAACTGGCCGCCCACCCCGGGCCAGGCGGGCGCCCGGCTGGTCGCGGGCGCGCTGCTGGAATCGCTCGACCCGCACGGCGCGGGCACGACGGGCGCGATCGCCCGGCTGGTCCAGGCCGCCCACGCCGATCACGCCAACGCCGCCGGGCTGCCCTGCAACGCGGTCACCGTGGCCGCGCTGCTGAGCCTGAGCGCGGGCGAGCCCCGCCGCGCGGGCGACGCGGTGCGGGCGGCGGCGGGCGCGGGCAGCGAGCTGCCGGTGCTGTCGGCGTGGACGGCGTTCCGCACCGGCGACGAGCCGCTGGCCGCCGACATCCTCGCCGGGCTCGATCTCGACGCGCTCGCCCCGCGCGACCGGCTGCTCGCCCACGGCCTCGCGGTCGGCCTCGCCCGCCGCGGCGGCGACGCCCATCAGCTCGGTCAGGCGTGGAATGCCGCGCACCCCCTGTTCGACAAGGTCGACGCCGACCTGCTGAGCCTGCTGCCGGTCGGCGAGCTGTGGCTGGCCGGGATCCAGCTGCGGGACGAGGCCAGGATCCAGCCGCTGGTCACGGCGACCCTGGCGCTGCTGCGCAGGCTGGGCCGCGCCCCGGCCTGGGCGAACGTCTTCCACTGGTACGGGGTGCAGGCCGCCATCATCAAGCAGTCGCCGCAGGACCTGCTCCCGCACGCGCACGCGCTCAAGAACGCCGCCGCCGACGGCGACCCGCACGCCGCCGCCCTGGCCGACGCGGGCCGCACCTGGGTGCTCGTGCTGCGCCGCGAGGCCGACGCCGGCCAGGTCCACGCCGCCGTCACCGCGCTCGCGGCGGCCGGGCTGACCTGGGACGCGGCCCGCCTGGCCGGTGACGCCGCCCTCACCACCGCCGACGCCACCACCGCCACCGCGCTGCTGCGCCTGGCCCGCTCGGTGCGCGGACACGTCCGCACCGAACCGGCCCCGGCCGCCGCCGCGCCCGCCG
>NZ_BAGK01000229.1 GCF_000308795.1 Nocardia thailandica NBRC 100428
GAGGCCGACGCCCGCGGAGGCGGCACCGTTGAGGGCCGCGCCGAGGCCGACGCCCGCGGAGGCGGCGCCGTTGAGGGCCGCGTCCAGGCCGGCCCCGAGTCCGGCGGAGGCGTCGATGGTGGTGCCGAGGCCGGCGCCGAGGTCTACCGAGATGTCGGAGAGGGCGTCGATGTCGACGGCGGTGGATGCCTGGGTGCCGAGGCCGAAGGCGGTGGAGACGTCGGTGTCGGCGAAGGCGGAGGCGCCCGCGTTCGCGCCCGCCGCGGTCGCGGCGGTCAGGTGGGCGGCGGAGGCCGCGCCGGTGCCCGCGGCGATGATCGCCTGGAGCTGGGAGCCGCCGCCGACCAGGGACGAGGCGTCGATCATGGGAGCGCAGAGGGCGATGTCCTCGGGCGTCACCTGCAGACCCGCATCGGCAAGAGCCTGAGCCGGATTGGAGCAGTACTGCGCGGCCGCGGCGGGGTTGCGCAGCAGGTCGAGGATGAACTCCAGGATGGCATTCGGGGTCATGGGGGAATCAGCTCCTCCAGATCGGGGGCGTCGGCACCGGATCCGTACTCATGTGTCGGGGGAAATACTTGTCCACGCTTGGCCGAGCGAGTGTTCGGATTGCTATTCGGTGGATCGGGACCGAAGTGTTACGTGGGGGTACCCCCTAATTTGCGAAGAGCTGTGCGGGGTGGGGACGTCTGTCTCCTAATGCCTTTCGCGGATTCTGGTCAATTGTCCAATGCGCGGCGCGCGCCCGGGGACGGTGAGTTCATTCCGCGTGCAAGGGTTTTCCCGGGCGGGTTTCGACCATTTCCGCAGGTCTTCCGGGGCAACAGAACTCACCGGAATGCCCAGACGAGTTGCCCCCCAGCTATCACCGGGTGGCCCGGATCACACCAGGCAGTCGGGCTCGTCCAGCCCGCGAGTAGGCGCGGAAGCCACTGTGCGACAGGTCACATGCTCCATCGCCGCCACCCAGGCGAGATCGCCCGTGACGTCGGCGAACGCGGTCAGCGCGGTGAGAATCCGATCCCAGGTGCCGTCGGTGACGTAGCGGCGATAGCGCTTCCACACCGTCTGCCAGGGGCCGAACCGCTCGGGCAGATCCCGCCAGGGGATGCCCGTACGCAGGCGAAACAGCATCCCCTCCACCACCGGACGGTTATTGGCGAAGTTGCGGCCAACGCGACCTTCGGATTTCGGGAGCAGCAACGCGACCAGCTCCCACTGGGCGTCGGTGAGCACCCGGAACTGCTCGTCGTCGGTCATCGGCACCGCAACATCATGCCCTATACGGTCGGCCCGCACACGGCGAGCCCACCAGAAACTATTGGGAGACAGCCACCTGGCGTTTTGCCTGCGAAGGATGTGAGGAAATCAACCGGGCAACTGCGCCAGAGTCCCCTCGGCGCTGCGCGCGGCCGTGGCGCAGGCGGCGGCGGTCGCCCGATCCGCCAGGGGGTGGCGGGAGCGGCCGCGCCATTTCCGGACCGCGGCGAGCGCGTGCGCGCGCAGCGTCGCGGTGTCGGCGTCGGGGGGCAGGCCGAGCCGGACGTGCGGGGCGACGCCCGCCCCACCGATCAGCCGGACCAGCTCGGCGACGTCGGCCTCCGGCAGCGGGAGCTCGTCGGCGCGCAACCGGCCGAGCAGCCGCAACTCGGCGAAACCGTGCACGTCGGCCAGCAGGGTGCGGACGCGGGGCCGCAGCCGGTCGGCGGGCGTCCCGGGCACGGCGGCGAGAACCCGGTCGAGGGTGTTGAGCGCGGAATGGCCCTTGAGCTGGTCGGTCCGCTGGCCGAACTGCACGTCGAGCACCGTGCGCAGCTCGTCGATGCCGCTGCGCGCCGACAGTTCCGCCGACAGCCGGGTCGCGTCGCGGACACCGGTGCGCACCAGCTCGGTCGCCATCCGGACCCCGAACATGCCGAACCGGTCGGCCAGCTGCGCGCGCAGCGCCGGGGGGACGGGTAGGGCGATATCGGGGCGCGCGAATCTATCGGCCGACAGCATCGCCAGTTCCAGCGACTCCGGCGGCAGCGTCGCCAGCGCCTCGAAGGCGGCGAACTCGGGCTGGGTGAGGGTGGCCGCGGCGAAGGCGAGCAGACCCGCAACCGGGATCACCGCCTGACACAGGCCGGTCCGCTCGAGCTCGGTGGCGAAACGGGCGGCGACCTCGCGCGCGGACTGCAACGCGTTCATCCGGCCCGCGCCGATCTCGTCCGCGCGCGACACCACGCCGACCACACCGAGCGGGCCCGCCGCGCCGCCGGTGCCGATCTGCTCGAGGAACTGCACGTCGGTGGCGTCGAGGCGGCGCAGCAGGTAGACCACCGCGTCGGCGCCCGGGGTGACGGTCAGCGGGTCGGGTTCGCCGGTCTCGGCCGCGGGGGTCAGCAGACGCAGCGTCCGCTGGGAGACCTCCCGGGACAGCGAGGACGTGCCGGGGGTGTCGATGATCGTGGTTCGCGCGAGCTCGGCGGTCGGCCACCGGACCTCGAGGTGGTCGACGGCCCGTTCGCCGGGCGGATTCCAGCGCAGGCCGGTCATGTCGAAGGTGAGGCCGTGCGCGCCCGTGCCGCGGCGGACCACCACGTGCGCGGCGGCGCCGTCCTCGGCGTACGCGGTCACCGCCGGTGTCGCGCCGTTGCGGTACCAGGTGACGACCCGGGTGCACTCGGTGGCGTCGGTCGGGGCGACGCTCTGACCGATGAGCGCGTTGAGCAGCGTCGACTTGCCCGCCTTGATGGAGCCCGCCAGCGCGACGCGCAGGGGCTGGCCGAGCCGGTCGGCGCAGGCGTCGAGCAGGTCGCGGGCCTGGGGATGGCGGCCGAGTTCGATCGCCGCGGTGTGGACCAGCTGCTGCGCCTCGGTGAGGATGTCCGGCGCCGCGCGGCCGGCCTGCACTGGATCAACGCTGGTACCCACTCGACCACCCTAATCCGCGCTCCCCGCACGCGCCCCGTACAGGGTCACGCCCCGCGAACGATTCCGGTCAGCTCGCGGGGCGGACGATCACTTGGCGTGACGGCCCGACGGGCGCGGGTCCGCCACGTCGACCGGCCGGACCTCGGCCGACGGCGCCTGCCACGCCCGCGGCCTGCGCCCCGGCGCGGCCAGTTCGAGCGTGCCGTCGGCGTAGCGGCGCAGTTCGGCCACGGCGACCAGCTGACGCTCGAGCGCCAGCTTCCGGTCGGACTTGCCCGCGACCGCCGAGTTCGCCGCCTCCTGCGCCGCGCGCAGCGACGCGTCGATCGACCGCAGGCTGCGATCGGCGACCCCGGTGTAGTGATCACGGAGCGCGCGGTGGATCCGGTTCATCCTGGCCTTGGTCTCCTTGCCCGCCTGGAAGGCCACGTCGTCGACGAACCGGCGCACCGCGGCCTTGGCCTCCGCGCGTTTGCGCGACAGCCGCGCGTCCTTGTCGTCCTTGTAGGCCTTGCCGCCCACCAGCACGCCCGCGCCGATCGACAGCGGATTCAGCAGGGCGAGGCCGGCGAACGTCGAGGCCAGGCCGACCATCAGCACGCCGCCGTAGGAGCCGCGCAGGCCGACCAGCACCTTGCTGGCGGCGCTGATGTCGGGCTCCAGCTCGGACAGGGTGCTCGCGCCCGCCCCCTTGCCCTCGGAGTCCATGGTCGCGTCGACGTCGGGCAGGTCGACCGCGCCCTCCTTGCCGAAGTGCTCGGCGACCCGCTCGGCCAGCGTCTCGGCCCGCGCGTAGGTCCACAGCAGGTTGTCGCCGAGGGCGGTGTCGACCGTGCCGGTGAGCCATTCGGCGATCGCCTGCCAGTGCCGGGCCGGGTCGTGGCCGTCGATCCAGTCCTCGGCCGTGTGCGCGACCGCGCGGAGCCGTTCGCGCAGATCGTGATCGATGTCGATCATCAGGTCGGTCATGCCGTCGTTGAGGGTCTGCTGCCAGTAGCCGGAGCTGCGGCGCAGGTCCTCGGCGGTGGTGCGGGCGATCTGCAGCTCGCGGACCGCGGCGTCGGCGCGTTCCGGATCGCTCAGCGCCAGCAGCTCGCTGCCCAGCGCCAACGCCAGATGTTCCGCCGCCGAATGCAGTTCGCGCGCGACGGCGATCTGCGCGGCGACCTGATCGCGGGCGACCACCTGCTCCTTGAGGAACCCGAACAGCGGGCCGAAGCCGGACTCGCGACCCAGCTGGACGTTCTGCAACCGCAGCGCGTGCGACCGCAGCAGGGCCGACACCGGGATCAGCGGCACGTCGAGCCCCGCGCGGGCGACATGCGCGCGATCGGCATCGGCCACCTGGCGCCAGTGCGGATACAGGTCGACCTTGGTCAGCACCACCGCCACCGTCGGGCACATCTCCCGCACCTGACGCAGGAACGACACCTCCGGCGCGGTCAGCTCGGTGGAGGCGTCGCTGATCAGCAGCACCGCGTCCGCGGCGGGCACCATGCCGAGAACCGAAGACGCCCAGGAGTTCCCGTGCCCGCCGACACCGGGGGTGTCCAGCAGGACGATCCCCTCGCCGAGCATCTGGTTCGGCGCCTTCGCCTCGATCCGCACGACCTGCCTGCCCTGCGCGTACGGCGTCTGCGGCGTGATCGCGCCGATCTCGGCGAACGGGATCTCCACCCGGGTCTCCCCCGCGCCGGGCGCCGTCAGCACCAGTTCGGCGCGGGCCGCCGGGCCGTGTTCGAGCAGCAGCGGGACCCGGGTGGTCTCGCCGTCGCCGACCGGGCAGATGTCCTGGCCGAGCAGGGCGTTGACGAACCGGCTCTTGCCCTGGTCGAGCTGACCGGTGACCACGATCCGGCGGCGCGGGTCGCGCAACCGCCGGGCGGCGGCCTCCAACCGGGTCACCAGGTCGTCGCGGTCGGCGGCGCGGGCCGCCGTGATCGTGTCGCCCAGCACCGTCAGCAGCGGGGTCGCTGCCGACGGTGCCGCGGGCCTCCGGACCGGAGTGGTCATGGCCGCCGGCTTTCTAGAGGACGCCGCCGAGCAGGCCACCGTCGTGACCGGTATGGCCGGTGTCGGTGGTGTGATCGGTCGTCGTGCCCGAGGTGGTGCCGGTGGCGTCGCCGCCGCTGAGCAGGCCACCGGTCACGCCGCCGACCGTGTCGGTGACGCCGCCCGTCAGGCCGGGGCCGAACGCGCCGTTCGGATCGACCGACTGCCACGTGCTGTGCCCGGTGTCCGCCGCGCCCGTGCCCGCCGCGTAGCCGGAGTCCGCCGCCGTCGTCCCGGTGTCGTAGCCGTAGTCGGTGGCCGCGGTGCCGTGGTCGTAGCCGGAATCCAGGGCGCCGGTGACGCCGCCGAGCGCGCCGGTCGCGGTGTCGGCGACGCCGCCGACC